>JAFYVL010000071.1 GCA_017549125.1 Oscillospiraceae bacterium
ATCCTCCTGGAAGAAATAGTAGTAATCTTCCCCGTCCACGGTGACCTGCTTATAACCCTCCGTAAAGAGAGTGCCGTCCTCATTGTAGAAATAGGTGTTTCCGTTTTCTACAACCAGACCTTGCTGAATGGCAGGCTCTTCAGGCTCTGTGATGGGAATGTCGATGACGGTATCATCATCCTCAGGCTCGGTGGGCTGGGTATCGGTGGTAGGCTTCTGGGTTCCCCCTTCCGATGTGTCCGGGATCTCCTCCCCGGTGGCATGGGCATTGGGAGCAATTGCCACGACCAATGTCAGAACCACCGCCAGCATGACTACCCAAAGGGCAGAGATTCTTGACCTGCTCATTTAGAATTCAACCTCCTCCTGAGTGCCGTCGGAGTATGTAATAACCTTAACACCGTGACCGGAGCCGTCACAATCGTAGTAGTACTCCACGTTCACAACGGTCTTAGCAGGCTGTGTAGTGGGAGCGGTAGTAGGCTTGGTAGTAGGTGCGGTAGTAGGCTTGGTAGTAGGTGCGGTAGTGGGTTTTGTGGTAGGTGCAGTAGTCGGCTTGGTAGTGGGCTTGGGCTTGGGTTCTGTAGGCTTGGTAGTGGGCTTGGTGGTAGGCTTAGTAGTGGGCTTGGTGGTAGGCTTGGTAGTAGGCTCTGCGGTAACAGGCTCTGTCTCAGCCTTAGTTTCCTGGGGCTCGGTCACTACCGGTACTTCCTCCTTTGCGGAGATCACAATATCCTCCATGCCTCTGACCAGAACCTGACCCAAGGAATAGTTGGTCTTCTGTTCCTCTGTCAGCTCCACGCCAGCCTTCTGAATGGCCTCTGCTACTGTGCCGCCCAGGCAGGTGACAGTGTAGGAAGCATCTTCCTGGCCTTCTGCACCGTTAACCACAACCGTAACGGTGACTTCTCTGAGAACCTTGATCACCATGTTATCACCGGTCGTCTGGTTGGGGTCCATAGAAACCACATCGTTCTCGCCCAGGGTAATACCTGCTTGACCCAGCAGATCCTGAACACTCTTACCTTCAGCGTCCTCGATGGTGAGCTGATGACCATCTACCTCGATGGTAGCAGTAATTGCGCTCTTAGTAGCCTCGGTAGCCTCGGGCTTATCACCGCCACAGGCACTCAGAAGCATCAATGCAAGCATCATTGCTAATACGATTACAAACAATTTCTTCATTTTCTCTCGCTCCTAAATATGTTTTTTATATAAAGACTTGCCTACGCCAACCAAACTTTCCGAAAGAATGGTATAGGTATCTATTCTATGGGATTGTAACACAATATTGTTAGTGTTTCAAGGTTTTTTTAAGGATTTAGACACCAATCCAATAAAACAGGACGAACGGTGTCATGAATTGGAAAAATACGCAAAAACTTGCCCTTTCCCAATTTGCTTTTTGGTGTTGGATATGGTACAATGAGGTAAATTACAGTTACCCTTTGGAGGTGAGCCCATGGAACTGGGTCAGCGTTTGAAACAAGCACGGCTGGAAGCCGGCTTATCCCAGCGGCAATTATGCGGTGAGGAGATCACCCGAAATATGCTCTCTTTGATCGAAAACGGTTCTGCCCGCCCTTCCATGGAGACCTTGCGGTATTTAGCATCCCGACTGGGCAAGCCCATGGGCTACTTTCTGGAAGAACAGGCAGTCACCTCCCCAAACCAGGAGATCATGGCACAAGCCAGAGCCGCCTTCGCCCAAAAACAGCCGGTTACCCAGCTTTTATCCCAGTACCGGGCAAACGACCCGGTATTTGACCCGGAGTATCACCTGCTCTATGCCCTCTCCTGCATGGCAGAAGCAGAACAAGCCCTAGCGGATAACAAGCCCCAATACGCATGGTCGCTGTTGGAGCAAGCCGCCCTTCACGGCCAGCAAACCCCCTATTACACACCGGAATTGGAACGGGCGCATCTAACGCTGTGTTATCAAGTCAGACCGGAGTCTGCCCGGGAGCTGATCCGGGACAATCCCCTCCCCACCCAACAGATTTTAATGTATGCCCAAGGGCAAGCCGATCCGGTGCGCAAGGGTCAAATCCTGGATGCCTTCCCCCAGGACGATCCCCAATGGCATCTACTTCGGGCGGAAGCATGGTTTGAAGCCCAAAATTTCGCCAAGGCCATTTCCCATTATACCCAAGCCCCCCAGACCCGACAGGTCTATGCCCGTCTGGAACTCTGCCACAAAGAACTGGGCGACTTCCAAAACGCATACTACTATGCCCTCAAAGCCAGAGAATAATGTCTCATTCGTGTAATTTATCCGTTGTAGGGACTGGCCTCCCGGACAGTCCTAGTAAAAAAATCGGCACATCCGTGCCGATTTTTTGCTATTTAAATTAGAATACTTTTAGTGCGATCAGGACTTGCAGTGCAACGAACAGACCGTAAACGGTCAGCAGAGAAGCACCCTGCCAGCGACGCAGTTTACCCTTTGCCAAAGCAGGCAGTGTCATCAGAGCCATGACACCTACCATCACAGGGATCTCAAACAGCTGGGAGGTGTTGTAACCGAACAGCTTGCTGCCCTCGGGAATCTCGAAGGGAGAGATGGTAACAGCAGCACCGGAAACCAGCACCAGGTTAAAAATATTTGCACCAATGATATTACCCAGAGACAGAGCGCCGTGACCCTTCATCAGTGCGGTAACAGCGGTGACCAACTCGGGCAAGGAGGTACACAATGCTACCACGGTGACACCCACCACCTCGGTGGGAATACCAGCCATCAGAGACAGGGATACAGAAGAGCCTTCCAGCATATCTGCGCCCACAGCAATCAAAGCTGCGCTGACGATCAGCACGATCAGATCCTTCATAAGAGAGCCCTGCTCACCCTCTTCTTCCTCTTCCTCATGCTGCACAGGGTTCTTGAAGCCCTTGTAAATGGTCATGGTCATATATGCGCCAAAGACCAGCAGCATCACGATGCCCAGCCATCTGTCAAAGCGGCCGAAAACGTATGCGGCAACCAGATAAATGGCGGCAGAGCCGAAGAAGAACAGCACGGGGGTGGCTACGGATTTTCTGTCAATAGGTGCGGGACGAATGGCAATGGTCAAAGCGGCGATCAATGCGGTATTGCAGATGATAGAGCCAATGGCATTGCCGTAGGCAATGGCACCATTGCTATTGACGGCTGCGGTTACGGAGACCATGACCTCGGGCAGAGTTGTACCAATGGACACCACCGTTGCACCGATGATGATTTCCGGCACTTTAAATCTCTTGGCGATGCCGACTGCGCTATCAACGAACCAGTCGCCGCCCTTGATCAGCAGCAGGACACCCACTGCAAACAGCAGCAGAGAGCCCCACAGCCCATCGGTCAATCCATTATACCAATTCAAAAATTGATCCAGCATGTAAATAACTCCTCTAAAAAACGTATTCGTATAACAAAAGCCCAAAGTTTCCTTTATACAGACACCATTATACATTTTTTTACAAGAATTACAAGTAGTATCTTTCAAATACCCGGTTTAGAGAATTTGTTTTGTGGCCACGATGTCTGTGCCGAAAATATCGGTTAAAATCGGATCGCCGATCTCCACAGGCGCCTCAATGCTGGTTTTCCGTAGAATCTCCATGCTTTCCTCACTCCCCTTCAACCTTATTGGTATATACAAAATTTCCTTTTCTGTCAATGCCGTAATATCGCCATAGGCAAGCACCGATTAATGCTATATATAGGCCAACAAGCCCGGAAAAATCCGGGCTTGTTGGCCTAAAATCATTTTAGCATCATCATTAAAGTGTTACCCTGTGCCAGAATTTTACCCTGCCAATCATGGGTCTTTCCGGTGGACTTGTCATAATAGGCAATCATTCTACCTTGCCAATCGTGAAGCCAAATTTTGTTACCACGCTCTTCGGTGTAGCCCAAAAGCTTACCTGTCCAATCTTTAATTTGTTCTCTTGCCATAGTTTACACCTTTGTCCACTGGGAGCAACTCTCACGTGCTTCCATTTGTTTTCCGCAACGGATATTGCCCGGCTTAGTGCAAGTGCCACGCACCGAGGTATCCTTCACTTCGATGTGATTAAGATCGATAATTTTTCTATCGCCACTCCAGTATTTGCAAGCGCCACAAGAAGACGAAGCGTGTGTGTATTGGTGACTCATAATGATTCCCCCTTTACTTCCCATGCACTAACTATGTTATAGATTACATCACCATAGAAACCTTTTCTAGGACCTCCGATACCTGCATCCTTGATGGTGCCATCTGCATTGAAAAGTTTTTCCAAACTCACATCAGCAGATACCGGGAATGCTGCATTTCGTTTTTCTTCATCACTAACAATATCCAGAATTTTTGCTGTGTACTCCAAATCTTCTCTGGAGCGATCATACAAAGAAGGGTTCTTAAAGTAAGGCATACATATGTTCATATAGTCGCTAGAATCATCAGAGTTAATAATATCATGATATGCATTAACCAAAAAATCCATCGGCGGAACCACCTTACCATCTGTCTGCTGGTGAATGCTGAACAGAATATCCAAAACATAGTTTTCAGCACCCAAGCCATTAGTAAGGAAGAAAACAGTCATCTCGATAGCCTGATTCCAATTCAAGGCGGATCTATGTTCCGGAAGGAATGTCTCGATAAAATGGCGAAATGCTTCCAATACAGTCAGATCGATATCTTCGCGCTTTATTACAAGTTCACCATCGCGGAAGAACGAAGACAACAGCTTAATGTACGGCACATGTTCTGGTGCAATTGCTTTTCCAAGTTGATCTTTTCTTATGTACTCTTTTCTCGGACATGCAGTATCACCACAGGTACAGTAAAAAGACTGACCTACCCAGAAGCAATCTCCTTTTTCCAGGTCACAGCATGTGTTCTTCGACAGCCTTTTTATTTCGGTTTCACAGATATTTGCTCTGCGCTCGTCCTTTAAGCGATCCAATTCGCTAATTTCTTCGTCTGTGGCATCCTCAAGATATTCCATGAGTTCGTCATTAGGGTCTCCGTTAACAATACGATCCCGCATTGCGAGACGGGCAGATTTTTCTTTTTCCATTTCTTCTTGCATTCGGGCAAACTCTGCCTGCTTTGCCTCTTCCCTTTTAGCCTGTGCTTCTGGGGAGTTTCCCATTTTAGACAAATCATCCGCTGCGCATTTTGCCGCCGCTGTAACAGTTTTGCCCACATCTTTTACAATACCCTTCAATTTGTCGAATAATGCCATTGTGATCACTCCTTATATTTTTATTATGATGAACAGTATTCACCATTATTAAGGCGATTATAGCATACAATAATAAAAATGTAAACACTATTCACCAGAAATGAGGAGGGTTTTATGTTTAAAATAAAAGCCGCTGACGGCACAAATAACCTATGTGGCCGTCGAATCATGCAAATACGAAAAGAAAAAAAGATCTCGCAACGCAAATTGGCGGTCAAAATGCAGTTACTTGGGTTTGATGTAGATCATTATTTCATCCGTCGGGTCGAAAACGGTGAGAGGTTTGTGACCGACATTGATTTGGTGATCTTCTCAAGAGCGCTCAATGTGCCCATAACCGAACTGCTGTCAGCGGAGGATGCGCAGCTATAAAAAGCCCCCTCATCCTATTTTGATTATAAGCCGATATCTTCATAAAGTCCTATGCTGACAGCATAGTTGAAAACTTTTACAGGATATGGTATACTGAAATTATCAAAAAGTGAGGGGTTTTTATGCAAAAAGACACGTCCGAAATTGTAAAGGAACTGGGATTATGTCCGGATTTTCAAACTTTTTATCGCGAAAACGAGGACTATATGATCTTCGATGATCTATCCAGCCTTTTAGGGCAATTGTTAGAACTCAAAGGGCTGAAAAAGTCTCAGGTCATTAAAAACGCAGAGATCGCAGAAATTTATGGCTACCAAATATTTTCCGGGGTGCGTGTGCCGGAGAAGAAGAAACTGTTGTGCTTGGCCGTAGGCATGAACCTCAATATTGAGGAAACCCAGAAACTTCTCAAATGCGCAGGATACCCTCAGTTGTATGTGAAGCGCCCCTTTGACAGTGTTGTACTATACGGACTTTGTAAGGAAATGTCCGTGGTGCAGATCAATGAATTGTTATATACCTACGGGTTGGAGACCTTGTCATGAAGAAATGTCCTTATTGCGAGGCAACGATCCAGGATCATGCCCGGTTTTGCCTATACTGCATGCGATCGCTGAACGAAAAGCAAAGCGAATCCTCTCTGCAAAAGAAAAAACCGTGGTGGGTTCTGGTGTTGCTGATATTGGTTATTGCAACGGTTGGCTTCATTCTGGGCAGGAAGGATAAAAATCCTTCTGCAGAGGTTGTTCCGGAGCAAACCATGATAGTTACCCAGCCCACGGAAACGGAGGACGCATCTTCCGATGCATTTCCCCAGGAGGAGATCGACGAGCCCGGCACTGAAGGCACACAGTCTACGGAACAGACACATCCTGTATCACACATACCACCGACAACAGCTAATCAACCTGAACCCGAACCCCAAAAACCTACAACTACGCAACCTACGACTACACAACCTACGACTACACAACCTGCAACTACACAGCCTGCAACTACACAACCAACAGCCACAAGTCCTGTCGATACCCCTGTAGCGACACTACCACAGGAAACGATTTCTCCCCAGACCCAGGAACCTACCCAGGCAGAGACTCAGCCTGTTTCTACAAAACCATCTCAGCCGCAAACCAAAGCTGAGTATACCTATCGCTCCGCCAGAGTAGGAGACGACTTTAGCGCCCAGTACAGTAACAGCGGAAATGATATTGTAATCACAGGCGTTGCTGTTCCATCAGCGAATGGTGTGTATGATATACCGGCATATATTGATGGCCAAAAGGTAATTGCAATCGTAGCCAATGCATTCTATGGTTCCAATGCTACAACTGTCTATATACCCTCTACGGTAAAAACCATATGGAATTACGCGTTCAATAGTTGTCCTTTACAGCATATTTACTTCCGTGGCACCAGTATTTATGTAGAGAGCAAGGCTTTTTCCGGCGCACTGACTATTCATTGTTCTTCTACCTGTAATGACCGAAACTTCCGTTATTACAAAAACTGCGCCGCCAGCTATGGAGCCACCTGGAAGGAATGGATCGGGTGAGGCTATGACCAGAGAAGAATACATAAATCAACTACTTTCGTCCTATGTCCTGGTGACGCTACTGAGCGAGAAAAATCATTGCAGAGTATTGCGTCTAAGAAATAAGGCTACCCAGAAGGATCTTGTTTTGAGAAGCATGCCCCAATACTTGGAAGCATATGAGGTCCTGTGCGGAATCCGCAGTGAAAATCTGCCGGAAATATATGATGTATTCCCTATGGACGATGGCCAGA
This sequence comes from Oscillospiraceae bacterium, assembly GCA_017549125.1. Classification (GTDB taxonomy): domain Bacteria; phylum Bacillota; class Clostridia; order Oscillospirales; family Oscillospiraceae; genus Faecousia. The sequence continues at coordinate 7,372 of JAFYVL010000071.1, forward strand.
TCGTATTGGAGGAATATATCGATGGCATTACTGTGGCGCAGGTTATGGAGTCCGGAAAATACCGTCCCCGTGGGGCAAAAAAAGTGTTGGCCGGCGTGTGCAATGCGCTGCATATTTTACACCAGAGGGGAATTACCCATCGAGATGTGAAACCGGAAAATGTGATGGTGCATAATAGCGGACGCGTTGTTCTGATCGATTTTAATGCTTCTCGAAGACTATCGAATTCCACAAAGGATACGGTCATCATGGGAACGGTAGGTTATGCATCTCCGGAGCAGTTAGGCTTGAGTCAAAGTGATGCTCGTACCGATATTTATGCTGCGGGTGTGCTTTTAAATGTCATGCTCACAGGCAAACACCCGGCAGAAACCTTTGCGCGTGGCAGAATGGGTCGTACGGTACGCAAATGCACAGCCTTGAATCCCAGTGAGCGGTATCAAACCGTAAAAATGCTGGCCGATAGATTGTAATCATATGTTAAAACCCAGCTTGGAAGAATCATTTCCAAGCTGGGTTCTTTGTTTTTATGTTTTTTCCTTAATGTAGGGGATCAGCAGGCCGGCGTCCTGTAAAACCAGGTGGGGCTTTTCAGAACTTTGCGCCAAAATTTCCGGTGTAGTCTCGCCGGACATGACCAGCGCCGTCCAAGTACCTGCCGCCAAACCGCTTTTCACATCCGTATAGATGCGATCTCCAATCACACAGGTCTCCTCCGGTTTCACGCCCATCTTGTCCATGGCCAGCTGAGGCATCAAAGGCTCAGGCTTGCCAATGACGATGGGCTTTTTACCGGTGGCATTGTAGATCATGTGGCACACGCTACCACAATCCGGTACACTGCCAAATTCTGTGGGACAGACCAGATCCGGGTTAGAAGCGATATAGGGCAGATCCGGCTGGGTCAACAGTAGATAAGACACATCGTGGAGCTTTTGGAAGGTCAGTTCCGTGTCAAAGCCCATGACGATGCACTCGGTTTTGGAAATATCGGAAGAAACGGTAAAACCCTGTTCCTCCAATTCCTGCTTGAAAGACTCTGTTCCGCACAAATACAGGGTTTTGCCCCAATGGTGCTTCTTCAGATAATAGGCGGTCGCCTGGGAGGAGGTCATAAAGTCCTCCTTAGTGGCGGCAATTCCAAATTTGGCAAGTTTCTGAATGTAGGCAGAAACGCTTTTGGAAGAGTTATTGGTCATAAACAAATAATGTCCGCCACTTTCCCGAATCGCCTGTAAGAATTCGATGGTGAAGGGATACAGCCGATCCCCCAAATACAATGTACCATCCATATCCAGCAAATATAGCTTTAACTTCGGTACAATCTCGTTCATTTCCATAAGTTTGCTCCTTCAGAGCGCTGAATTTCAGATGCGGTTAATGGATTGGGTGAGCAAGAAGTGATCTGCATAACCAACCATGAACCGGATCTCACCGGGCTCAGTCATATGCTGATCCTGCATATTCCAGAAGCGAAGCATCTGTTCTGTAACGGTGAATTCCACCCACTGACTTTCTCCCGGCTCTAAAGAGATCTTCCGGAAATCCACCAGCTGCTGCACCGGACGTACTACCGATGCCACCGGATCTCGGCTATAGAGCTGCACCACTTCCTTACCGGCACGATCGCCGGTGTTTTTCACCTGTACACGGACCTGAATTGTGCCATTTTCGGCCAATTCCTGGGAAGATACAGACAAATCCGAATATTCAAAGGTGGTGTAGCTAAGTCCGTGACCAAAGGAATATAGGGGCAAGGTGGCGCAATCGATATAATCAGAAGCATATCCACGGTGCTTATATTCCGCTGTCCAATGGGGACGGCCGGTGTTGGGGTGATTGTAATAGATGGGACATTGACCCACGCTACGGGGGAAGCTCATGGTCAGCTTACCGCAAGGATTGCGCAGACCGAAGATCAGATCCGCCGCTGCGTTGCCGCCCTCTGTGCCGGGAAACCACATGTACAAAATAGCAGGTGCCACAGCATCCAATCCGGAAAGATCCAGAGGACGTCCGCCAAACACCACGGCCACCGTATTGGCATTGGCCGCAATGACCTGCTGTGCCAACAGTTCCTGGACACCGGGAAGTTTCAGATCGGTACGGCAATTGCCCTCACCGCTGTAATTCTGAGGCTCACCCAGACACAGGATCACCCGATCTGCCTTCTTTGCCAGCTCTACTGCTTCCTGGATGCCGGAAATATCCGTATCATCCCATAAACAGCCACAGCCACGGGCGGTCAATACCCGATCCGCACCCAGCAGATTTTCTACACCCTGGGCAACGGTGGTGGTATCCTCGTCCCTACCCTGGCAGCTCCAGAAGCCCTTAATGCCATGCTCTGTGGCAAAAGGTCCAATAACCGCTACGGTCTTGGTATCCTTGGGGAAGGGCAATACTTGCTCATTCTTCAGCAAAACTGCAGATTCTGCCGCCGCACGACGGACAACCTGGCGATGCTCCGGACACAGGAACAGCTTTTCTGCCTTCTCCGGATCTGCGCCATGGTAGGGATCTTCAAACAGTCCCAATTTTTCCTTCAATCGCAGCACACGAGCCACTGCCGCATCCAGCTGTTCCATAGTGATCGCACCCTCCTCCAAAAGTTGGGGGATGTGGTGGAAATAGGTACTGGAACACATTTCAATGTCGCAGCCATTCTCAAAGGCCAGCTTAGCAGCTTCCTTTGCATCGGCAGCGATGCCGTGGCTCAGCAGTTCGCCAATGGCATTGTAGTCGCTGATAACCACACCGTCAAAGTTCCATTCGTCCTTCAGGATCTGCTTCATGAGCAGGCTGTTGGCCACGGACGGAACACCATTGAGGGAGTTAAAGGAAGGCATCAGCAAGGGTGCGCCGGCATCAATACATGCCTTATAGGCAGGCAAGTAATATTCCCGAAGCTCTCGCATGGAAAGCTCCACCAAATTGTAATCACGGCCTGCCTCTGCACCGCCGTAACCGGCATAGTGCTTCACGCAGGTGGCAAGGCGCTCCGGATCTGCCATGTTTTCACCCTGGAAGCCCTTGATCTGTGCCTTTGCCATGGCAGAGGTCACAATGGGTTCTTCACCGGCGGTCTCCATGACACGACCCCATCGGGCATCTCTGACGTAGTCCACCATGGGTGTAAATGTTACCTGAACACCGTCAGCAGATGCCTCTTTTGCGGCCATTACAGAGCAATCCTCCGCCAACTGGGGATCGAAGGAACAGGCAAGTCCCAGAGGTATGGGGTAAATGGTGCGATAACCATGGATCACGTCCATCATAAACACCATGGGGATTTTCAGAGGATCGTCACGCAGGTGCGCATCCTGGATCGCAATAACCTCCTTGGCGCAAGAAAAGTTCAGCACGCTGCTGCTAACTGCCAGATCCTCGTTGCTCAGACCCAGCTGTGCCTGAGGGCCGGTAATATCCGCAGAAGTGCGAATGAACAAATTGGCATTATACTGAACCAGCTGTCCAATCTTTTGGTGCAACGTCATTTGACTAAGAAGTTGTGTTACTCGATCCATAATTTCCTCCAAATATTTTGAATGGATCTATTATACAATAGAACCGTCAAAAATCAAGCCTCGCTGGCATAGGACAGGGTTGCATCGCCGCCAGCCTGTCCACGGAAAAATCCGGCGGCATCCCCAGCATCCCCAACGAAGAAATGATTATAGGATAATAAAGGGGCTATGAAAAAGCCCAAATTCTAAAAAATTCAAAAACATTCCCCGTAAAAAACAATGGTTAAACCTTGCTTTTTACGGGGAATTTCTAACTTTTAATAAGGGATGTTTTTAGGGGAAGGTAGTTTTTTACAGCCCCTTTTATAACCAATCATTTCGCTTTATCGAACACTTTTACCAACCAATGTATTATATTTGGCTTGATTCTCTGAGGTGTTACTTAACAGTAACGCCCTGTCCGTTCTGTTTTGCAATTCGGTAACAGCATTCTCTAACATCAGCTTAAATCTTCTGTCATGGGATTCGATGCCGGAAAAACTAACGATACCATCGTTTTTTGTACCCAATTTAATAGAGGTATAACCTTTGAATGTTGAAGTGTATACCCAATAGATTTCATCGCATGGTATGGGCAACTTTTTAAAGTTTCTGGTAAACAAGTATTGATCAGATAAGATTGCTTTATCGCCAAAGCTGACCACTTTGCTGGTTTCCAGATCAAATACCATTTCTCTTAACAGATCATTCCGCTCATATTCCTTGACTTTTTTAAGGAACTTAAGGATATAGCGCAAACGGATCAAGGCATAAAGACCCGGATAGAAACACGCAGCAGCAGTCAAACCACATACCATATACGTACTATACGTAAATACGTTCTCTTCACCGGTAATACCCATCGCAACCAGGATGGCGCATATGAGGAGCATGACCACACATGTGATCAGCATAGACAGGGCTATGATTTTACCTCGCACCAATTTCGTCTTGAACTTTTTTACCTTCTTATTTAACTCTTTGCTTGTGATTTCTGTTCTTCTCATAACATTCCTCAACAATTATTTCTCGTTACGCTGACGCTCAATTTCCAAACCCGCTTCTGTATTCAGCTTTTTAATATACCGAAGCATTTTATTACCGGGCATCAGATTATAAGTAAGGATTGCAACGTCACGATCATTGGGATCATGTTTTATGGCATCATCGATATGATTTTTCCGGATATATTGTTTGACATGATGGAAGGGATAGCATATTTTCATGAGAATGAGCAAACATTCGATGGCGGCAATGGTCAGTAACACTTCCATGATCCACAATTCTCGAATCAGAGCAAATGTGATAAACAACACCATAATGCGACTCACACCAGGGCCATCAAAGAAACGTGCAAGACCATTCGGTTTGTATGCATAGATAATTTCTTCTAGCGTTTTATCTTTTTTCTTGGATTTGGTATCTACCACGATGGATTGGATGCTGGGATCTACGAAAACACTCTGAACGGTAAATATAACGATCTCACCGGATTCATCCAATTTTTTCCAGATCTGTTCGTTTTTCTTGATATTGTTAGGCACAAGAAGTTCCACATTCCTGTCTAACTGCTTTATATAGATATTATTTAATGTGCTTTCCTTGGATTTGTTGGAAACAACCGCATGAAACGCTACCATTAACTTTCGTGACTTTTGGTCATAATATTCATTTGCGCTTTCTTTTTCGACAATATTGACACGCTCATCACAAGTGATAGGACATCCGCAATGAATACAAGCTTTCGCTTTATTGGATATTTCCTTGCCACACTCCTCACATCGGATTAAAGCCATTTTTCCATCTCCTATACCAAACGAATTATCAGTTTGATTATATCATGATTCTCTTTTTTTACAATGATCAATTTTTATATGCATGGTAATGGGTATTTGCTTTTTTGGCCTCTGTGCGCTATAATCAGCTTGTAAAAGACTCGATTCAAAGGCGTTTTCTTATGTATCAACAGGAAGCCAAGGAAAGATGGGGGCAGATGTATGTGGCGGATGACCGCTTCAAAATCAATATCGACAAGCACGCAGATGGCACAGCCGCCTTTATCTGCGAAGCCATTACCATCTATTGCAATAAGTAAACGAACAGCCGATGAGGTATGCACCTCACCGGCTGTTTTTCATTGGTTTAAATCGTTCCGGTCACTACCAGGGTAGCGATCCCGGGTGTTGCGCTATAAGCACCGGTCACAGGATCCTGTGTATAGGTGGCTGCAGGTACAAGGATCTGCCCCGGAACGGTTGTGAACACCCCGGTGGTCTCATCATAATTATACTGCACGCCCTCTGTCCATACTGCGCCATCGAAGGTCACCGTCAAGGCGGTCAGAATGGGATCAAAGGTGTCAGTAATGGCTGCATTATCTGTAGCAATCACTGCCTCATTCCCGGAATTCTGGATCACAAAGGTGTAGGTGACACGATCATTATCCACTACCTGGGAAGGCGTAATGGATTTGGAAATGGTCAACGCCGGGTCAGTGGTCACACCAACGGTCTCCACGGCGGTAATGGGTGTGCTCAAGCCATCACCGGTGACCGTAACTGTGTTCTCAATGGTGCCACCAACCGCAGGATCGGCATATTCATTTGCCTGTGCCTGGTATACCAGCACCACATCGCCACCGGCCGGTACGGTAATATCAGAGAACACCAGGGGAGGCCCTGCAGTAACCGCAGGCGCAGCCTGAGGAACACCGTTTGTAAACATGGTAACAGAACCGGCCTCATAGGTCAGAGGATATACCGTCGTTCCGTTAAACGCATATCCGCCCAGATCATCTGTGATCGTCAGTCCGGTGAGTGCTGCCGTGCCGGTATTGCGCAGAGTCACCGCATAGGTTACCAGCTGTCCGGGTGTATAACTGCCTTCCACCGCCGTTTTGGTTGCCACCAGCACATCCAAAATCTCGCCATAGGCGATGTTGGAATTGGTGGAGTTTCCATTATAGGTCAGCGTCGCTTGGTTCGAAAAAATAGCCATAATTTCCCTCCTAACATGTTGTACCCGAGTTTCACCCTCGGTACACCATCCTATGCCCATCCGCACAATTACGACACATTTTTCTGCCCTACGCAGGCAATTTAGCTGGCACAAGTCAATTTAGCTTGCGGCGCAAATTTAGCTCGCCGCAAGCCGAATATAGCTAAAAAAAGCACTTGCTTTCGCAAGTGCTTTTTTCATGGGAATAATGCGCAGGTCTAATAGAATGACCTAGGTGGGGTGCATTTATGCTGCAGTTTTATACCGCAGATAGATGTACTCATAGATCTCCTTGCGGTATGCGGTGATGCTGATTTCATCATAACTCTCTGGGAGTTCTGCCCACAGAGTATCACGAATCAGATTGTCCACAATCGCCTTGGTCTCCGGCTTGTCTGCCCAGTGGTCAAGTTCTGCAATCTTAGTCTTGACCTTTGTCAGTAAATCAACAGCAACTTCTTTAATCTTAGCAATTTCCTGTTTCGTGAGATCCGCCTTAAACAGCAAGTCAAACATAGACAATTCTTCATCACTGGAGAAGCCTTCACGAACATAACGCTTTTCTTCCTGAGTCAGATCCTGGGCAAGCTTTGTTAGTTCGTCAAAGATTCGTTCAATCTCTGCCCGGTTCTTTTCTTCGTTATACTCCTTGATGATGGTCTGATAGCGGTCATAATAGTCCATTCGACCGGGATTGCGCAGCAGCATCTGCTTAATACGCTCTTCCACCAAATCAGACAGATCTTTGATGATCAGCTTCTTATGCGCAGCCTTCGCAAATTCCCGACGGAGTAAGTCAAAGTCGATTTTGGAAATGTCAAACTGCTTGGATTCACCGCTTCCAATAGTGGGGTCCAAGGTCAGATTCTCGCTGATAATTCGGTTGATCTCCACCATCAAATCGGTGTTGTCTGCATGCTTACGCTTCAGCTGTAGCTCCTTATAGATGGCAACGATTGCATCACGGTACTGCACCTGATCCTCGGTCAGATCTTCTCGCTGCAGATACTTCATAACACGGACAAGTTCGGAAGCATAGGTCTGGAACTCTTTCTTATCTTCCATATCGCCACAGACCGCATCTGCACCAGACTTGATTAAGGCCTGCTTTACAAAATCCTTTGCGGCAACCAATGCAGATAGGTCAAATCCCAGATCGCCCAAGAATGCATTGGTCTTTCCAATCAATTCTACAATACGGGCAATCAGCAGATCCTTATCTACCGTGGGATCTCCACCGCCTTGGCCACCAACATTGGCAGTATAATCAGCCAACGCTTTCCGCAGAGCCTTCACGATGCCAATGTAGTCCACGATCAAGCCGTTGCTCTTACCTTCAGCCACACGATTTGCACGGGCAATAGTCTGCATCAATGTATGTGCCTTCAAAGGCTTGTCTAAGTACAAGCAGGACAAACTCTTAACATCAAAACCGGTGAGCCACATGGCACAGACAAATACGATACGGAAGGGATTAGCAGAGTCCTTGAACTCCTTATCCAGCTCCCGCTTCTCCATCTTCGCCCGGTGAGGCAGGATATCCAATCCCCACTTCTTGAAGGTTTGGATCTCGTTCTGCTCCTGGCTGATCACCACTGCCATTTCGGTTTCCTTCAGCCACTGCAGTTTCCGCTCCAGCTCCTGATAGGCCTGCTGGGAGGTAGTCTTTTTCAGTGCAGCCTCAGTTTCCTTGATTTTCTCTGCCCAGTATTTTTGCGCCAGGTTGTACATCCGAACGCAGGTCACCTTATTCAGGCAGACAAACATAGCCTTTCCGGAAGTCCACACATCAGTATAATGCTCCACAAAATCCTTGGCGATTGCCTCCAAACGAGATTCTGCCGTCAGCACATGGATCTCCTTGGCAAATTCCAGTTCCAGCTTTTCCTGCTGGCTTGTGTCCAAATCGGCTGCTTCGATCGCATCAATGATCTCTTGGGTGATTTCCGGGTTCTTAATAGTTCCCAGCTTCTCACCGCGATTTTCATAGTATAGAGGCACAGTTGCACCGTCATCTACTGCCCGCTTAAAGTCATACACAGAAATATAGCCACCAAAGGTGCGTTCCGTGATCGCATCATTGGAGAACAGGGGTGTTCCGGTAAAACCGATACGGGAGGCCGTGGGCAGCAATGCCACCATATTCTCCGCAAAAATGCCGTACTGGCTCCGGTGCGCCTCATCGGACATGATGATAATGTCGTAGTTGGGAGTGATTGGCTCTGCATCCCGCTTGTTAAATTTCTGAATCAGTGTGAAGATAAAGCTGGGATTGCTTTTCAGCTTACCAATCAGATCGTCACCGCTCTGGGCTATGTACTTGGAGGCTTTTACGCCTCCCAGCAGGCCGCAGTTCTCAAAGGTATCGCTGATCTGCTTGTTCAGCTCGTCGCGGTCAGTCAGCACCACGAAGGTGGGAGAACCTTCAAATTTGCGGCGGATCTTCTGTGCCAGAAACAGCATGGAGTAGCTTTTACCACTACCCTGTGTATGCCAAAACACACCCAAACGACCGTTTCGCAGTTTACGTTGCTTGTACACTTCTACCGCTTCATTGACGCCCAAATACTGGTGGTTACGGGCAAGGATCTTTGCGGTGCGGCCACCGGAGTGGTCATAGAGAATAAAATTCTCAAACAGATCCATAAAGTTACGCTTGTTGCAGATGCCACGGAGCATGGTTTCCAGCGCAACGGAACCTTCCTCATCTTCCTTCAGACGCTTCCACTCATGGAAGAATTCATACTTGCTGCCCAGTGTGCCCACCTTGGCTTCACTGCCGTTGGAGAGCATCAAGAAAGCATTGTAGTAGAACAGATGGGGAATGGTGTCTAGATAATCAGTGTAGTTGCAGGTGTAGGCATCCTGCACATCCACATTGTGGTTCTTCAGCTCCACGAACAACAGAGGAATACCATTGACGAAGCCGACAATATCCGTCCGGCGGCGGTACAGTTCACCGTGGATTTTCAGTTCCTTGATAGCCAGGAAGTGGTTGTTCTCAGGATCTGCAAAGTCAAATACCTGCACCCGCTCCTGCTCGGTTTTGCCGTTGGGTTTCTTCACCATCACGGGAATACCATCCCGGAGGAAGCCGTACTTCTCCTCGTTGATCTGCATTAGGGAGGCAGAATTCAGATGATGCTCCAGTTTTTTGACAGCATCTTCGTATACGGTCTCTGTCATCCAGGGATTCAGCTTAAACACAGCATCCTTGAAGTACCGCCAGAGCACGATTTCCCGATAGTTCTTCCGACCAAAGATGCCGTTTACGCCCAGTTTCTCCGTATTATAGGCATAGGAAACCTCCCAGCCCAGTTCATCGTGCAGCAAATGTCCTGCACTCTCCTGGACCAATGTATTTTCGGAATATTCGTAGCTCATAGTAACACCATCCTAAATAATTATTCGTTCCATCTTATCTTAAAAAAGCTTCATTTCCTCCACCATCGCAGTTTCTATTGACGCTTGTAATAGCTTTATTTCTTCGCAAGAACTACGAACCTCATCAACAACGGATTGTCTAACTTCCTCGTCTTCTTTTAATAAATCAAGGCAATCGATGTTTGTTGTCATTGACGAAAAGCAAAGCCTTGCCATCTTGATATTTTGATAAATTTCCAAGTTTAAGAAATATCGGGATTGTTTTAATGTATATGAAATGTTGTTAACATCCACGCCTTCGAGAAAGCTGTGCAATAAATCATAAAGTCTTCTTTGGTCAAGAGTTTCTATCTTGGTATGGTTTATAATCAAATGCAATTTTGCTGTCGTGTCAAAAACGGTATTAAGCACCTTGTTAATCTCGTTTTTCTGTTCGTAAACAGAGATTCTAATTTGCCGTTCTTGTAAGTCCACTTGCTGTTTAGCAATATTTTTTTCTTGTTTTAGTTGCCTCTTAGCAATACTTCGAGTTTGAAATACCGCGAGTAAAGATAAGATTATCGTTAATATTGTGATTGCCAACTCTATCAACAGATCATATTTTTCCAGCCAGGCTAAAAAACAATCCATACTTTATACCTCTATTTCGCTGCATATACATTAGGGGTGATCACATAGTTATTCCCTTAATTGTTTAACTTATCAATCAGAGTTGCGACCCTATCTTTCCTATCTGCGTAATGATCAATCTCCAACTTAGCCAGTAGCCACATCTGGTAGATGTCGTCATAGCACGCCTCGATTTCTTGCGGTTTCATCGTGGCAATATAAGGGGTCTGCGACTGATCATGCCGTATAAACTTATTCATGAGTTGGAACAGCTGGTTCTCAAGAGTTTTATTGATAGAACTCAGTTTCTTTCGTTCTACCTCAATATCATCGGCCATTAGTTTGAGAATTGCTTTTTTCTTAGCCAAATTTCCCTTTAACCCATGGTGGTGATACTCCAGAATACTGACAACCAATTCTTTCTTAACGATTTCTGCTACCGCAATCGCCGCAGGATCCTTGGGTACAAAAATGAATACATTCTCCCGCTTCAATAACATATGGTCTACATCATCCATACACGCTGCAATCATTTTCTGTAAATGCAGAATGCTATTATACTCTTCTTCATTCAGCGTGTTTATCGCGTGTTCAATAATGCCTGCGCAGAAATTCCAGATGTATTCGCAGAACACAAATAGTTCATCAGTCGTAGAAAACGGAACCTCGGGTTCTGTAAAAATAGTATCTGGGAAATTGATCTTATAAGTTTTGTTAAAATCCTCAAGGGAAATCGTCCGTCCCACTAAGTATTCCGGCAAACGTTCAAAAGCATATTGCACCAAGTCTTCTACAGCGCAATATATTTCCGTTCCTTCATAAAATAGTTTATAAATACGCTCATATTCAGCCTTCAGGTTTAGGGGCGTTTCGTTCAGTATCTCGTAGAAATTTCTTCGTGCCATAATTTACACCTCGATTTCTCCGTTCATCAGTTTGGGGAGCAGGCGATCGCGGGCCTCAGCCAACAGACGATTTTGATTCAGCAGCAGCTGACGTCTTTCAAAATACCGTTGGAATGGTACATACAGTTCCTTAGGGGCAGTTAGTACCGTAATTGTATCAATATGCTTCTTTCCAAGGTGAGCCACCGTTGCACCGACAACTGTGCTTTCAAAATACTTGATAGGTTCATAGATTGCTTGCAGCAAATATCCCTTCATATTGGGATTATTGGGTCTAAAGGAACAGGTTCGCTGAACAAGATACGCATCTGGGCCACTCCAGGAATTAATATGGAATTCGCCATCCATACCTACCAAGATATCACCGTTGTGGGCAACATACTGAGGATCTGCATCTTCTGTTGTATAGTCAGCGGTTGTTCCCGCAGGAATATTACGAATACGCACAATTGGAGTGCCGTTGCCATTTGCGTTGAAGAGAGAACCATCAAAGGCATATCCGTATTGAACCTTAACAATATCAATCAGTCTCTCTCTTTTCCATCCCTCTGGGACACCATCAGCGATGTGGGTGGTTTCGTGGCCGGGGAAGCGCAGATCCACAAACCACTCTTTATACAGCCGCTGCGCCGCTTCCTCCAACAGCTTTATCTGCTGCTGGTTGTTTTCAATCAGATCATCATAAGCACGCAACATTGCAGATATCTTACGCTGAGCAGTAATTTCAGGAAACGGAATCATTAAGTTCTTAATATCCGTAGGACTGATATTTGCTTGATTTGCTGCACCGCCTGCTTTACTAGCCAATTCGATTTTGACTTTATCTTGTGACAAATAGTAATATACAAAATCCAAGTCACAATCATCAGCATCATTCACTGTTATTTTTCCGACACGCTGATTTAGCGCCGTCTTCTCAGTATATCTAACTTTGGCTACTCGGCCAACCACTGATGCCATCTGGTTGATATGAGATCCTGTCAGTGCAATCAGCACATCATCATATTGCAAAATGAACTTCTCATTTTTATCTGCAATTTCTTCCGAAACATAGGACAAATCAATTAGTGATACGCTTGGGGGTGTAATATTTTTAATTTTTATTACAGGGATACCCTCATCCGAAAAATCTTTCGATTTAAAGGCAAAACCAGATAGCACCTGAATATGATCGCCTAGTCTTTCAGTTGGATATCTCATAATCCCAACTCCTTGATATTATCAGAGATGGTTTGCATCAATACATTGGACTCCTCATGCAAAGACAGCAATTCCAAATGTATCTGCTGCATTCTCTGTGCAAAGTCGGTTTCTTCATCTTCCACCGCAGCCACACCAACATAGACACCGGGTGTCAGAGAATAGTTCTTCTCTGCAATTTCTGCACGGCTTGCCATCTTACACAGGCCGGGGATATCCTGATAGACACCGTTATTGCCGAACTTTTCGGTCAGCCAATCCCGCTCCTGCAGAACCAGTAAAATCTCACGAATCTGCGTTGCAAATACCTCTGCTTCCTGATCCATATGCTTATGCTGCTTCTTGGGCAGTTCCTCCTTGGAAATCGCAACAGCCTTCTTGATCACTTCCAGTTCCCAATTCAGCCGCTCTTTAAGCGTTTCAAAATTGGGATCATTGGCAGGATCTGCATCCCACAGATTACCCCGTACATGACCAGCCGCACCTTTCACCAACAGCGCGCACAGAGGCTCGCAGGCCTCATGCAAAGCACAGGTCATATCAGCAATCGCACCGGCATACTCGCGCAGCAGAGCCTGATACTTATCCACCTCGCCACGGTACAGCCACACGATGGCATTCAGATTCTTCAGCTGCCACTCGCTCCACTCGTTGAGGGTGCGATCCACCACGGTATAGTAATTCCGGGCATCGATGAACAGTACATGATCCTGAATAGCTTCCGCCTTACCCTTATCGAAGAACCAGATGGAACAGGGCAGAGATTTGGTATAGAAGAAGTTGTTGCCCACGCTCATCATCACATCCACATGGCCGGTCTCCACCAGTTTCTGACGGATGTCACGATCTTTACCGGAACTGTCGGTGGCAGAGGATGCCATAACAAAGCCAGCACGGCCCTTCTCATTCAGGTAGGCATAGAAATAGGAGATCCACAGGTAGTTACCGTTGCCGAATTCCTTTGCGGCATTGATGGAAGGCACACCAAAGGGCAGACGGCCTGCGTTCATGGCAGACTCGGACTTGACCTTATCCACATTGAAGGGCGGGTTTGCCATGACATAGTCACAGCACCCCTCCAGAGCATGGGCATCATGATAGAAGGTATTGGCTTCGTTGCCGGAGAGAATCTTGCCGTTGAGCCCGTGGACAGCCATATTCATCAAACACAGCTGGGCATTATACTCCACCTTTTCCTGGCCATAGAAGGTCATGGCCGCATTGGCAGACATACCGGCATGGTTCACAAAATCACCGGTCTGGACGAACATACCACCGCTACCGCAAGCGGGATCCAGCAGGATGCCCTTCTTAGGTTCCAGAACATTGACAATCATTTTGACCAGGGATTTGGGCGTGAAGAACACACCATCGTCAGATGCGATGTTCTTGGCAAATTTATTGAGGAAGTATTCGTAGATCC
>JAFYVL010000009.1 GCA_017549125.1 Oscillospiraceae bacterium
AAGTTTGTTCTTTGTTGTTCCACAGTTTCCTCTTTCCAAGGCATTTTTACATCTCTCCTTGATGTTTTTGCCTTAATTATATCATGAAACTGTATACCATGTGTCCGAACAAACTGTATACTATGTTACCAGTCTATACAGGGGACAGCGTTCCCTACACAGGGCTGCGGCGAGCGGGCGATCACCGCCCCTGCATTTTGAGTGTCCTATAGCATAGCAAAGTGGATGTTGACTTAAATTCGCTTATTTATTATAATTTTTTTAGAAAAACCATTGGGACGGACGATACAGGAGAAGGAATATGAAAAAATTTTGTGCCCTTATGTTAGCCCTTGCGCTGGCGTTTTGCAATATTCCCTGTGCCAATGCCGGGGATGTGAATCATTCCCAGAGCAATTCCTACCAGCATGGAGGAGTCACCATTCCATACCGCCTGGTGTTGCCGGACACCTATGACGGGACAAGTCCATGCCCGCTGGTGGTGTTTTTCCACGGTGCCGGTGAGCGTGGCAATGACAATGCCAACCAGTTGATCAACGGTGTCCAGCAAATTGCAAACAATATGCCCAATGCCATGATCCTGGCGCCCCAATGCCCTAGCGGCGAGCAATGGGTGGATACCCCCTGGGAGAATGGTTCTTATAGCATCGGTAAGGTGGCGGAATCTGCGGAAATGAAGGCTGTGATGGCGCTCATTGAGCAGATTGTGCAGGCGTATTCTGTGGATACGGATCGTGTTTACGCAATGGGTATTTCCATGGGTGGTTATGCGGTCTGGGATGCCATGATCCGTCATGATGATCTGTTTGCTGCCGGTGTTGCCGTGTGTGGTGGTGGCGATCCCTCTCAGGCACGGGTCTTGAAGAATACACCCATGTTTGTCTACCACGGAACAGCAGACCTGGTGGTTCCTGTATCCGGTTCTGAGGAGATGGTGGCAGCCATTCGTAGCGCAGGCGGCACGAAGGTGCGCTATACGGCTATGGAAGGCAGAGGTCACGGTATTTGGGGAACGGTTTTTAGTATGGGAGATTTGTACAGCCAATTGCAGAAATGCAAGCTGTCTGATCGCTATGGTAATGTTACCCCGGAAACAGTGCCGCCTACAGAAGCACCGACCACAGTGCCCACAGAAGCGCCTACAACCATGCCCACAACTGCGCCTACAGAAGCGCCTACAACCATACCCACAACTGCCCCCACAGAACCTCCTACCCAACCGCCTACTGAGGCAACTGAGGCAGAGGATAACCTGGAACAACTGCGTCCCTACGTCAAACAATGTGGTGGTGCTATGTTATTGGCAGGTGCTGTGGGTGTAGCCGCGGCCATCCGGGCGCTCACGTAATATGAACAACAGCCGTCTCCGATTGGCCGGTGCACCATAGTGATAAATCGCCTAGAAAAGGCGTTTATCCGCACCATTCTGCGTTAAAAATGCTCGAAATCCACAAAGGATTTCTGCGCTTTTTGCCTTGACTGGCACGAATCTCCGCCTTTTCTAGGTGCTACGCAGTTTTGAAGTGGTAACTTTTCCGCAAGATAAACAATAAAATTCCCGGAATGCTGTCGCATTTCGGGAATTTTTTGTGCGATATTGCGGGAAAGGGATCGTTCAAAACCGTTTTATCACTATGGCGCAACGGCCTTGGAGGCGGCTGTGTTTTTTGTGGTAGTGTGTAATAAACAAGGGGGGCATTATACAATATTACTGCGGGATTTGCGGTATTGGCTGGGGGAAAAGCCGGTTTTTTGCTTGAAAACATTGGCGAAATAGTGTTCGTCTGAAAAACCCAGGTGGTTGGCGATGGATCGGATAGAGTGGGTGGTTTCCGTTCGCTTGATATGGAAATTGGGAGTGTGCATCTGTGATTTATGGAGTTCGGTTGGAATAGTTGAAACTTTTCCTCACCTAATTGACACTTTTATCTATTGTTTAACCATAGCATTGTATATATAATCATATTATCACAAAATACAAAAAATATATGAAATGAGGCAAAAATATGAAAATATTCACCAAAAGAATATTAGGCTTGATTCTGGCGGCTGTTATGGTTCTTCAATTGATGCCGATCAATATTTTATCGGTTTCCGCAGCTGAGAATCAGCAGATCGTGGCAGAAAAAACCACCCTGACCATTTATGAGGAACAGAAGCTTTCTGTGTCCGGAACGGTTTTAGGTGAGGCAGAATGGTCTTCCAGTGATCCCGGAGTTGTTTCCGTGGATGCCCAGGGTAAGATCAAGGGCTTGAAGGCAGGTACAGCCACCGTTACCCTGTCTGTAAACGGTGCGGCCAGCGACAGCATTGCCATCACGGTTTCTCCCTTGACCAATTACCGACTCAAGGGTACATCCGGTACGGTGACCTTTGCCGACGGTATTGAGCGCTTAAGCGGCAAGGCTACCATTGCCGAACTCTATGCCAATTCTTCCTTTGGCACCAGAGTGCAACTGGCAGAAGGCGTGTTTTCTACGGATGTGACTATGCCTGCGGATAACGGTTTCCGTCTGATGTTCGGTCGCAGCGGCTCTGCCAATTACTATTCCTTCCGTGTACTGAAAAACGGTGAAACCAGTCTGATCAAGACTGCATCTTCCAAGGAAACCACCTTGGCGACTAAGACTCTGTCTGCCTTTACTGCCGGACAGGTGTATAATGTCAAGATTGTGATGCAAAAGGTCGGTACGGCTTTGCAGATCGATTGCTTTGTGGATGGCAAATTCTGTGTCAGTTACACCGATGAGAGCCCCTTGACCGGTACATACCTGGGTGTGAGACTGAACACTAGCGCCACCACGGTCTATGGCTATTTCACCAATTTCTATGTACGTCGATTCCGGGATGCGTTGTCCGCGGCGGAAATGGAGAAGGTGATCGACAAGGTTTACGATTATACCTCCGAGAACCTGTTCTCCTACAATAATAACTGGATCGAAGCTACCTATTACCTGGGCGTGGTAGAGGCATTCCGCGCCACGGGCGATATGAAATACTACGATTCTGCTTATGATTATGCCGAAGCCTTTAACTGGAAGGTCAATCAGGACTATCTGACCGGCTATATGGATGACCTGGCTGTAGGTCTGGTGTACGCACAGTTGCACGACATTGGCTCTGACGGCTATGATTACAAGCTGGACAGCGCCAAGCAGCAATTTGATTATAACGTATCCCGGGGTTATTATGACTACTCCTGGATCGATGAGATTTACATGGGCGGCTTCACTGCCGAGTATCTGTCCCGGGTCACCGGCGATACCAAATACTCTGACATGAATGTTACCTATTACAACAAGTGGCATGACAAACTCTTTGATACCACCGATGGCCTGTGGTACAGAGACAGTAAGTATATCTATGGCAACGGCAACGCCCAATCCACCTCCCCCAATGGCAAGAAGGTCTATTGGTCCAGAGGTAATACATGGGTCTATGTGTCCTTGGCACAGCAGCTGCAGGATATGCCTAAGGATCATCCCGCCTACGCAACCTATGTGAGCGATTTTGTGGCCATGTCTGCGGCACTCAAGGAAAGACAGCGTGCAGACGGCTTCTGGACAGCCAACCTGGCAGATCCGGAGCATATTCCCGGCAGAGAATCCACCGGTACAGGCGGTTTCCTGTATGGTCTGGCTGTGGGTCTGGAACTGGGAATCTTGGATTATGATACCTATTATCCTGTGGCGAAAAAGGCATACCAGGGTATGAGCGCCTATGCGGTGAAGCCCAACGGTATGCTGGGTTACTGTCAGCCTGTAGGCGAGAGCCCTGCTTCCGCCACCTCCGAGCAGACCAATCTGTTCGGTATCGGCCTGTTCCTCATGGGCGCATCCAAGCTCATGACTTTGTGTGAGGATTATGATTGTCAGATCCCGGATGTTTCCTATGCAGAGCATGATCCCAGCAAGGCGGTTTGCGACATTGAAAGCGGCTACTATACCGGCGGTGTGCAATCCATTATCGCCACAAACATTGCTTCTACCGAAAATGGCAATGGCGTGGAGAATTTGATGAACTTCAACTGGGGCGGCCAGGTCAGCGGTGCCAGATGGTCTGCTAAGAAAGAGGACGATGCCCAGTATGCCGAGGTGCTGATTGCCCTCAATGACACCTTGAATCTGGATAAAATGGTGATGGTGGCATTCCAGCATCGTGCTTATGCCTTTACCATTGAAACCTCTGTGGACAGAGAAAACTGGGTCACTGTGGCAGATAATATGTCCGGGCAGATTGTTTCCGGTGACAATTATATGACCACCATTGCTCTTGACCAGGCGGTTATGACCCGATACATTCGCCTGCGTGTAAAGGATTGCTTGAACGAATCCACCAGCTGGATCAGCATTAAGGGATTGGTTCTGTATGGCGATGTGGTTGCGGAAGATCCTGTTCCCACCAAGACGGATTTGACGGGCACTTATAAATGGTCCTCCACCACCTCCAACGTAGCCAATAGCCCCCAGGCTGCCTTCGACGGCAACCAGGAGACCCGTTGGTGCGCCGCCGGTGCGAAGGTATTCCCGGCCAGCTTGTCCGTAGACCTGGGCAGCGTGCAGGATATTACCAAGATCAATACATACTTTGAGCAGGACAGCCAATGGGAGTATACTATTTTTGGATCTGTCGATGGCGAGGAATGGTCTGTATTTGGCACAAATCCCGCAGGCATTCCCAAACAGAAGGATTATACCAATGAAAACACCATGCAGGCTCGCTATGTGAAGCTGGAGATCACCGCCGCAGGTCTTGACCCCAACGGTTCTCCTTGCTGGGCAAGCGTCTATGAAATGGAAGTTTTCGGTGCGGATGCTTCTAAGAATCTGGCATTGAAGAAACCCTGTGGGGCCAACTCCATTTCCAGCACCGGTGCCAGCGTGGAGGCGGCCTTTGACGGCAATGTGAACACCCGCTATTGCGCGGCCGGTTCTGCCATGCCTCAGACCGTTCAGGTGGATCTGGGCAAGCCCCATACCCTCAATTCCATCTATGTGATGTTTGAGCAGTATAGCAATTTTGCTTATACGGTGGAGACATCTCTAAACGGTAAAGATTGGGATACCTTTGCAGTTTCCTCCGGCGCAAATGTCTTTGAAGTGACCCATCACGGCCAGGCAGATGCCCAATATGTGCGTCTGGTGGTCACCGGTTCTACCGGCGGTGCTTGGGCAAGCATCCGGGAGATCGAACTGTTTGCTCAGGAAAAGGACAAGGCCGTGGCAACGGTGGGTGGTGAGAACTATACCACTGTGCAGGCGGCTGTGGACGCTGCAAATGGCGGCGTAGTCACGCTGCTGGCAGATTCCCAGGAAGCAATCACCGCCGAGGATCTGTATCTGGATCTGAACGGTCATAGCCTGTCCAAGGTCACTGTCACCGGTACTTTGTATGGCATGGACAGCGCAACCAATGGCTACACCGCCAGCGGTGCGAAGATCGAAACCCTGGAGGGCAACTATGCTCCCTTGTATCGCAATGCTGATGCTAAGCGCTATATGGCCATTGCCGAGGGCGAGGGTGTGTCCTTCCACCGCTTCTACCTGGGCATCACCACCGTGAGCCTGGATCCGGCTGTGGTAGGTTTTGGCTACAAGGCTGAGTTCTACGGCGATGCCGCTGTGCAGGCAAAAATCGCATCCGTTGGCTATAACCTGTGGCTCACCGAGAATTTAGTTGTCACGCGAACCACCGCTTTTAAGAATGTGCTGACCCTTCGTTTGAAGAACTTTGACGTGGTGAACTACGGTGAAACACCTGTAAATGCCAACGTTATGATTACCCTGACGGATGGTACTGTGATCGAAAGCGAAACCACTTCTTATAGCATGCGCCAGATGCTGGAACTGGTGGCAGAAAACTTTGAAAGCTTTACTAAGACCAAGAAGCAGGCCGTGCAGGTCATGTGCCGCTCTTTGGAAGCCGTCCAGAGCTGGAATATCGCTCCTATTTTGAATTGGAGCGAGAATGTGGCGCTGACGACCACTTATTTTACAGAGATCGAGGGCGGCAAGTACGCTCTGTCCACAGATGCATACACCGATGATATGGTGGATGCTGTGGTCATGGGTGATCAGTCCATCCGCGCAAAAAGCTACCGGGTGAAGGGTACGCTGAGTCTGACCCAGGCGGACACCTGGGGACAGGCACGAATCCTGGTCACCGCAGATGCAAACAATGCCTATGTGATCGCCCTGGAGAAGGTAGGAGAGAACGCTTACCAGATTTTCACCATGTCCCGGCTCAACGAGGGCGCGTGGAATGATTGGCGGCTGATCAGCCATAGTCAAGTGAACGGCAGCCGCAGCAGCATTGATTTTGAGCTGGTTGTGGACGGTGGCAAGATCGCATTTCTGGTAGATAATCAGATCTGCTATGAAACCAGCCGTGTGGCAATCTCTGAAAGCACCCCCGGTTTTGGCGCATCCAATGTGGCAAATGCCACCATTAGCAACCTGGAAGCCCAGGTCTTTACCTCCAGTGCAGATGCCCAGGCATACCTGGCAACCAAGAGCCAGGCAGAATATGTAAGCCGTTTCCAGATTCGCATGAATACCCTCTATAACGAGTACATGACCGAGCATGGCTGTGCCGGTAAGGGCGGTACGCTGATTTTGGGTGATTCCAATATGGATTTCTGGGACACCTGGCAAAGCCAGAGTGGTCTGACCCAGTATGTCAACGGCTATAACGTGGGCATCGGCGGCACAACTACCCGGGATTGGCTACATGCTTACGATCAGCTGATCAAGCCCTTTCATGCGGATCGCTTTGTAATCATGCTGGGCTACAATGATGTGCAGGTATGGGGCGACGATGGGGAAGAGGTGGTAGAGAACCTGCGTACCCTCTTTGCCAAGATCCATGCCGATCACCCCGATGCAGAGATCTATTACATCTATGTAGCCCCCTGTCCCAAGGTCTATAGCGGCGGCGAATTTACCTCTCAGAAGATGCGTGCATTGGCTAGCGGCTCTCGGACTCTGTGCGAAGGCCTGGATTATGTCCAGGGTGTGGATGTGATGGATGTGCTGACCACTGCAGATGGACAAAATTCCAACAGTATGCTGTTTGCTGCGGATAATATCCACATGAACGAGGCTGGTTACAAGGCATTCTCGGATTATCTGTATCAGATCATCTTCCGTGGTGAGCAGTTCGGTACGGCTGCCGGTTACAAGACTTCCAAGGGTGTGGAACTGACTGCCGACAAGGGCGAGGATGCTTCCATTACCATGTTTGGCGGCGCACCTCAGTACGCTTACTGGCATGATGTTTTTACCGATCAGTTGTGCTTTGAAACGGAGATCCAGGTTTCCGCTGTGCTGAATAACGATGCATGGCCCAAGTTCGGTCTGCTGATCAACGGGCAGACGGAAATGGTGAAATTCTTTGTGGACATGAAGCCCAATATGACAGCCACCAACGTGGGTGTGGTGTACCAGCCCACCGGCGGCGGTGACGATTGGGCAGGCTCTAAGTCTGTGGAAGTTCCCGGTATGTCCTTTACCGGCAGCGATACTATTAAGCTGAAGCTGGTTCGTGAGGGTCAGGCATATTATTTCTATGTAAATGATGTGCTGGTTCTGTCTGACGAAGCGGGCTTTAAGAACGAAAACGGTGCTGTGGGTATCTTCTCCTTTAATACGGAGTTGACTGCAAGTAACTATACGGTGCTTGTAGGCGAGGACGCCTTGGCGCAGTAAATGATAACTCCCCTGACCATGGTCAGGGGAGTTCAGTCTTTCAAAAAACTCTTTTTTGAAAGACTGGCAGAGGTCAATAAAGCCGTCAAGACAAGCAACTCGAACCCGAAGTGTATGTGGATACTCGAGCGGTTCGAGTTGTGCAGTAAGTCAAAACACCTTGCGTAGCAAGCTTTTTAGGAGAACGGATTGCCACGCCAGTGTGCGCACTGGCTCGCAATGACGCATCGAAATACTTGCGGTACAAAACGAACCGCCAATCATCAAAACCTGTGTTTTGACGATTGACGGCTTTTTTGATACTC
>JAFYVL010000010.1 GCA_017549125.1 Oscillospiraceae bacterium
GGCCGGCGCGCCACAGTGATAAATCGCCTATAAAAGGCATTTATCCGCACCAATCTGCGTTAAAAATGCTCGCAATCCACAAAGGATTCCTGCGCTTTTTGTCTTGATTGGCACGAATCTCTGCCTTTTATAGGTGCTACGCAGTTTTGAAGTGGCAATCTTTTTGCAAGATAAACAACAAAATCCCCGGAATGCTGACGCATTTCGGGAATTTTTTGTGCCATATTGCGAAAAAAGAGCCGTTCAAAACCGGTTTATCACTATGGTGCACCGGCCTTGGTTAGGGGATTTATTTAGAGATCAGCCCAACAGGAAGTCTTTGCGGTAGTTGACACCGAAGAACTCGGCCAGTTCGATCATTTCCTCGTCACGGATGGTGTTCACTCTGGGCAGGTGAGCGGTGAGCATATAGATCTGAGCCGCCTTTTCCACGGTTTCAATCAAGCCAAAGGCTTCGTCCATGGTTTTACCTGCGCCGTAGACACCATGCATGCCCCAAATGACCACACGGAATTCCTTCATCTTTTCTGCGGTGGCTTCACCGATGGTGTTCGTGCCGCAGAGCATCCAGGGCAGAACGCCAACACCTTCCGGGAATACCACGATGCACTCGGTACACATCTGCCACAGACTATGGGTAAACTTACTGTCAGAGAGCTCATGTACATAGTTCATCGCCAGCGTATAAGTAGGATGGGTGTGCATAACCACACGGTTTTCCGGATCCACTGCCAGACGCGCCATGTGACTCATGAGATGTGCCGGGAACTCAGAAGTGGGTCTGCCCCCATCGCTGAAGCCCCACAGCAGTTCTGCATCCTGACCGTTTTCGCTGATACGGACAATACCCAGATTCAGCTCCGGATCACGATCCACATTCTTAAAATACTTGCCGCTGCCGGTCACAATGAAGATCTTGCCGGCAATGGCCTTGGCATCGAAACCCAAGGGCAGCACACGCAGCACCTGGTTCAGATCCAGGTACTCCCCTACCTGCTGGGCATCCAGCATCCAGCTGATATTGCCGCCGTTACGCTCATCCCAGCCCAGGCGGTACATATTGGCAGCGGTGTGCATCATTTCTTCCACAAAGGGTGCATTCAAAATATTTTTCATAAAGAACTTCTCTCCTTTAATACAGTTTCTTCATATTCTTTGACCATACCCAGCCATTGACCGTCCGCAGGCACATTGCATTGTGCGCAATATTCCTCCCAGATGTGCCCAAAGGGCAAGGTCTTTTGTTCTTCCTGCATGACCATGAGGCTGGTGAAATCACCGGCATTTTGCAGGTCGGTCAGATCCTGCATACACAGTGCCCGGAGCAATGCCTTCTGTACATTGCGCAGACCTACCACCCAGGCAGCGATGCGGTTAATGGACGCATCAAAATAATCCAATGCGATCTTTACACGACCCTCCAGACCGCCACAACGGACGATCTCCTTGCAGATCTCTTGGGTCTCATCGTCCAGAAGAACCACATGATCACTATCCCAACGGATGGGACGGGTAATGTGCAGCGCAATTTCCGGGAAGAAGGTCAACAGCGCCGGGATCTTATCAGACACCACCTCTGTGGGGTGGTAATGACCGTTATCCATCAAGGGAATGCACTTTTCCTTGTTCATAGCCGCATAGCTCAAAGCGAACTCCGCAGAACCGGTGGTGTAGGCTTCCACACCGATGCCAAAAACCTTAGATTCCACACAGGGCTTGACCATCTCAAAATCATAGGGCTCAGACAAGATCTCATCCAGAGATTGCTTATAGCGCATTCTGGGACCCATGCGGTCTGCCGGAATATCCTTAAAGCCGTCACCGGTCCAGATATTCATGATACAGGGCTGACCCAGTTCCTGTGCCAAATAGGAAGCGATCCGGATACATGCCTTGCCATGCTCCACCCAGAAGCTACGGATCTGCTCGTCGGTTGAGGACAGGGTCAGACCGTTAGCCTTGGGATGGGAGAAGAAGGTGGGGTTAAAATCACAACCCAAGCCACGCTCCTTGCAGAAATCCACCCATTTTTGGAAATGCTTCGGTTCTAAGGCATTTCTATCCGCCCATTGACCATCCGCAAAAATAGCGTAGCTTGCGTGGAGATTCATTTTTTTCGTGCCGGGACACAGCTTCATAGCCATATCCAGGTCATCCATCAGCTGCTGGGGTGTCTGGGCTCTGCCAGGGTAGTTGCCGGTGGTTTGGATGCCGCCTGTCAGCGGTTTGGAGGGATCGGTGTCAAAACCCCTCACATCGTCTCCCTGCCAGCAATGCAGAGAAACGGGTACTTGCTTTAAAATTTCAATTGCGCGGTCCGTATCCACGCCCAAAGCCGCATATTTCGCTTTTGCTTCTGCGTAAGACATACTCAAAGCACCTCCATTTGTATCTTCAAATTACCTAACGCTGTGGCCTCAATAGGCAACGCAACCACTCGCTTGCCGGTAACTTTTTGAGTCAATTTATTTAGGAATTTATTCTTTGCGCCTCCGCCCACAATATATAAATGATCGTATTTACAGCCGGTGTTGGCTTCCAGTTCGTCCAAGGCAATTTTATAGCTTTCCGCCAGGGACAAATAGGCGCATTTAAAATAATCCCCTGCCGAATACAGCTGATTGCCTGTGGCCTCGTCAAAGGCCTTGCGCATACTGCTGGGAGCTAAAAAGGCAGGACTACTGGCATCCACCTTCAAGCGGCATGTGCTTTCCTGTGCCAGGGTCACCACTTCCATAATGGACTTCTCCGGGCAAAGTTCGTCGTGGAGCTGGTTAACCAGCCACATACCCATAATATTTTTCTGATAGCGGTTGTAACCCACACCACCCTCGTTGGAGTAGTTGGCCTGTTGGCTTAGCTGGTCAGTTAAGGGCTTTTCGGTTTTTACCCCCAAAAGTGACCATGTACCGGAGGAAATATAGGGATGATTTCCCTCCATGGGGATGCCCTCCACCGCAGAAGCTGTATCGTGGGTGGCGCACAGCACACAGGGAATATTCTGATAGGTTCCCAGGATTTTTCCGGGTTTCGATAGTTTTGGGAACAGATGCTGGGGATAACCCAAAGCATCTATGATCTCCCGGTCAAATTCACCGGTTTCGGCATTGACCATACCCGTGGTGGTAGCGTTGGTATATTCCCTGGCCTTACCACCGCAAAGTCTGTAGAGCAAATACTCCGGGATCATCAGAAGATCCGTGGCCTGCTCCAAACGTCCGGCCTGTTTATCTGCATAAAGCTGATAAATGGTATTGAAGGGTTGGAACTGACAGCCGGTACGGCTATACAGTTTAGAAAAGGGCAGAATATCATGCACCTGGGAAATACAGGGCTCTGTGCGGTGATCTCGATAGGCATAGACCGGGGCGATTATCTGCTCACCCTTCATGAGAACATAGTCCACACCCCAGGTGTCGATGGAGATGCTCTCTAGTACGGGAAATTCCCGGAGGGCTTCCGATATACCCTGTACTACATGGAAAAACAGCTGCTCAATATTCCATACCAAATGCCCGTCCTGCTCCCGAACACCGTTTGGGAAACGGTACACTTCTTTTATTTTTACGGTATCCTCCTCATACCAACCAACCATGTGCCGGCCGGAGGATGCGCCAATATCCACAGCAAGATAATATTTCAATGTTATCCCTCCTCGGTCTAACTTCCAAAATCTTCTATATCCCAAAGGTTTGCAATTTCTTTTGGCATGACCACATTGTTGCTTTGGAACAAGCTATGATTTTTTCTTCCTATAGGCTTGCTCCTATCAATTGATCATTACAGGTTCGCTGTCAGAATCTCCATAGCACCGGCAGGATCGGTGGTAAATTGCGCTAACAGTCCCAAGATTTCCTTGCGGCGCTGCACAAAGAATTCTGTATTGTCTCTTTGCGGCTTCACACCCTCGTATAGTCCTTCATACAGACCGGCCATCAGTTCCTTCGGATCATGGTTTGTTCCGTTAGTTTCGTTATAGGCCAGGATTGCATTTTCGATCATCAGCAGGCACTCATAGTCCTCCATACCTTCCCGGAGGCTTTCCAACCGTCGGGAGGACAGCGGCCCAAAGATACCAAACTTCTCACCGGGATACAGCAGCTGACCATCACCCACCGTATCCAGGAACACAGAAGGATAGGTATAGATATCCTCTGTTTGATAATAATTGACACACCAGTAGATCATGCCATCCACATCGTAGTCAAACATCATCCAAGGCACCAACCGGGTCACAATGCCGTCATCGTCCATATGGAAATTGGCAAAAGGCACGCGAGGACTTTCACAGCCATACCACCAAAGGTCTTCTCCATATTCTCGTTCGGAATTGTCACGACGGTCATAGTAATTCTGGCGCTGTGCCTCAGACTGCCATGTATGGAACTGACCGCACCAGGTCTGCACACCACCCACCGTATCCGAACCGATCATTTGCTCGTTATAAGCTGTGGTAACAATATGGGGAACGGACATACAGGAATCATACAGATCGGGATATTGATCCTTAAAATACTTTTCCGCTACCGCTTTCTTCGCTTGGGTAATCAGCAAGTCGCAGATTCGCGTTATCTCCATTCGTTCGCCTGCAGGTTCATCACAAATAGAGCCTAGATAGTAAGCAGCTTTCGCAAACAGGTCGATTTGTGTATCGCCTGCTTCCCGCAGAGCAATATTTTTCTCCGCCAAAGCAGACAACACATAGTCAAGGCGGTAGGCAGACACGATTCTACCCTGCTCCGATTCTTCCGCATAATAAGGAAGACCATAGGTCGACACCATAGGGTCGGCAGCCTTTTCCGCTGCCCACTCCACATATTCCTCCATATTCTTGGCATCCCACAAGGGATCTTCCACCTTGGTGGGCATAATCCGCTTACTGACCAAAAAATCATAATAAGCCTCACCCAATTCCCGGGAATAATAGCCTTCGCCATCGTCCACCAAATCATACCAAATACCAAACAGGGTCTTTACATGGTTTGCCTGGGGCATATCGGCATCGTAAACGGTCACTTCCACAGGGATCTGATAGGGATCGCCATCGAGCACCAGTATCCCTTCGCCGGTATAGACACCTGCCTTCTGATCAGCAGGAATATTGGCATGGATCCACAACGCCTGATTCTGCCCAGCCTTAATGGTGCTATAACCTTTTTCAAC
Organism: Oscillospiraceae bacterium; assembly: GCA_017549125.1. Lineage (GTDB taxonomy): Bacteria > Bacillota > Clostridia > Oscillospirales > Oscillospiraceae > Faecousia. The sequence goes on from JAFYVL010000010.1 coordinate 5,164, forward strand.
ATAGGCATCCCAAGGAATCAAGGCATCCGGATAGAAGCCGTAGTCCACTTTATTGTTATAGGATTGGGTGATCTCTGTATACCATTGGGCAAACACTTCAAAATGATCCGCAGACAGCACATCGCCCTCCGCATTTTTCAGATCGCCCATGGTAAAATCATAGCTGGCGATGTCCTGTTCCGGAGTAATCATCAGCTGCGCAGATTCCACATCGTTGCGAATACAGGAAAAGCGCACCGTGGCATCTCTTTGCTCCATCAGTTCCGGATACTGCATATCCTGCATGAGATTTTCCGTGTTGTGGGCATACCACAGCTTCACGGGCATATCCTGTGTCTTTTCAGCGGTTTCCTTACAGCCCGCTAACATAGTAATCAGCACCGCAAATACGATGCACAAGCTACAGATTCTTTTCTGCATGCAGTCCACCTCTTTTTATAAAGTTTCCAATTCTACAAATACAGCACAGGGGGTATTGGGGCAGTGGTTTCCAGCTATATAGGGATACCCCAATATTAACATAGCGCCTTCATCTTTTAGGCTAAATCCCCCTAGCCAGGGCGGAAAATTGTCCCGGCATGGCAAGGGGGAAGCGGTATGTTGCCCACAGGGGCAGCTTCTATAAAAGATCATCTTCCGGCTTTGTAGGCGATCCCGGTTCCGTACAACCCTTCACCCCTACAAGGTCAGCAGACAATTTTTATACAGTTTGACACCAATCGCCGATTGATGGCAAGACACCCAGCGTTTGCGCTATTGTCAAGTCAAAAAAGCAAGATACACACCGGCTGTCCAGCCCATCATAGGCGGTGCGCTATACTCTGCACTGACCACCTCACCGGTATTGCCGTCGTATTTCTCCCACAGTTTTCCGGTTTTAGCAAAATTACTTTCCAGCAAGGACTTATAGCGGCTGGAAATGGTCTGTGCCAAATCGGTTCTGCCTGCATTTTGGCAAGCCATATAGGCCACATACTGCAACGGTGCCCAAATGTTGGGGTACTCCCATTGCATGCCAAAGTTCAAATCAGATTTTTTCGTACAGGTTACACCATAGGGCAGCAGCAGTTCTTTCTCCAATACTGCCATAATGGCATCCGGATTATGGTGAAGTCCTAAGTAAAGTGGATACAGGGATGCTGCAGACACCACCGGGCTATGGCGGTTTTCTGCATAATTCCAATCCATATAGAAGCCTTTTTCCTTAGAAAACAGCCACTTATCCATCTTCTCCTTACGGTTTGCTGCTCGGTCACGCCACAGAGAATCTTCACCTTTTTTCAAAATGCTGCTGAATTTCGCCATGGCGGTTTCAAGACCATATAACAGGGCATTCAAGTCCACAGGATTGTAGTCAGGTCCACACAGTTCAAAGCGATAGCAGCAATCCCAGCCACTTTCGCCCAGGGTACTGCCCACATTGACGGTCTGTTCTTTACCGGCCTGCTGCAAACCGGGCATCCGGGTTCTCCAGTAGGCATACAGCCCCTCACCTTCTTCAGAATCCACCAACTTCTTATTACCATAGTAATTCAAACCATTGGGCGCTAACCGCTGGGTCATCCAATAATCATATTCTTTGGCAATGGTGTCATAGTGGCTTTCTAACCATGCTATGTCCTGGGTTACCTCAAAAATATCTGCCACCATGCGATAGTACACGGGCGGCTGGCTCTTTTCCAGGAAATGGGCTTTGGTTCCGTTGGGCATGTAGCCAAAACGCTGGATCATATAACGTATATTATCCGTATTGTAAATGGCCTGTTGCATTCTGCCGGAAGGAATCAGACCCACATTGGTGAAGTGGGTGTCCCAGTAGAACATGCAATCAAAAATATCTCCCGGAGACGGAACGGTATAGGGATAAGGCAAACCAAATCGATTTTCCAGATCCTCTTTATTTTCTAATATGGACAACGGGAAATTTTTATCAATAAACTCCAGTACGGTCATACAGACTCCTACCTTTCTTACCAGAAGAATCGATTGGCTGTAAAATGCTCCTTGCGGTAGGCCCAGCTCATAACCGGATCTTTCGCTACCTCTTCCGGTGTCTTATTACTAAAGGGCAGACGGGGGTATTCCATTTCTTCAATGATCTCTATCTCCCCTGCCAAATAAGCCTTGATTTGGCGAATTGCGCTGTTGATACGGGCATTGACACCGCCCAATCGCAAATCCAGCACTTCATAACCGGATCGTCTGAATTCCTGAATCCAGCGTTCTTCCACAGATGCACGGAAAGTTTCCAAGCGGGTCTGGATCTCCGGCAAGGTTTGCTCCGCAATCACACGCAAGCCTTCCTTGTCACCGGCTTGATAGGCCTTGTAGCTATCTGCGCTGATACAGCTTTTCAGTGCCAACAAGCGGCACAGATCCGCCTCCATCTGATACATATAACCATGATTGGGGCTGCGTTTTGCGGCCTGGGCCAGCTGGTCTGCGTATTTCTCGTAATAGTCCCGGAAACAGGGCTCACAATGCAATTCAAACAAGCTGCCCAGCACATCGGCATAGACCAGATAGCAAGAAGGATTGGTAGGCAATTTGTGATAAACGCCATTGGGCATATCCGGCAGATCCAGGAGCATCATATCTTCCAGGTTTTCCCCGGTACAGGTTTTCAGACGTTTTGCCAATTCCTGATCGTCTACCTGCCCTTGATAGCCATACTCCGCATACATCTGCAATGTGGGCAGCATGGTAAACATGGCACATTCACTGCCTTCATCACCCCATGCAGTACAGAATACCTCCTTCACACCGTGGGCAATACAGGCTTCCAGGGCGGCTCTGCTGGTTCTCTGACTCAATTCAATATGGGGTACAAATCCCAGCCAACGCCATGCGCCACCGGCAAATACCAATGGATTGTCAAACTGCATATGGCTACGCAGGGGTTTGTCAAAGCCTTCCTTTGTTTCAATGGCATACTCCCAGTAGACCAGATCCACCTCTGAGGGCACTTTTTCACGAATCTCTGCCGGGATGGTAGAACCGGCATCGTAATTACCGGCACAGCTCATGCGGTAGAACATATCGCTCCAGATCATGGGCTTAAAGCCATATTTCTTACAGATCTCATTGACCCGGTGTAAATGGTCACAGAAAATCTCTTCCCGAGACTGAATGCCATTCTTTTCCCGATACTTACCCAAACCCAGCATAAAAGCTTCGTCCATACCAATGTGGATTCGGTTTGTGGTAAAGCTGTTGCGGCAGGCACGGATCATAGCCTCAATGAAATCATAGGTTCTTTCCTCACCACAAAGCAGAATATCGTCGGTGTCTTTGATGGCATCAAAGCACTCCCAGCGCAAGGTGGGCGCTAAATGCGCCAATGTCTGAATACAAGGAATCAGTTCGATACCATAGCCCTTTGCATAGGTATCCAATTCTTGCAATTCCTTTTGGGAATAACGACCACGCATATGACCGAAATAGGGATATTCCGGCACTTCGTAGGTATCCTCCGTATAAAGCATCAGCATATTCAGACCCATCAATGCCATGTAGCGGATCATCTTTTTGACCGCCTCCGGAGTCATAACACCGTTACGGGAGCAATCCAGCATGGCGCCGTTCATGGTAAAGTGGGATGCCTGTGTGGTTTTATAAACCGTTTCTTCCCTATGCTCAGAAAGCAAGCCCAAACCACGGAACAGTTCTACCCTCTGACCATAGATGATTCGGCACGCTTTTCCGTTTTTTTCCACCTGTAAGGGCTGTCCCGGCTGATAGTCATATGTAATTTCCCACTCAGAGGGCATATTTAACAGGGCAAGCATTTGCCCAGTTTGAACATCATTGGCTACAGCAACATTTTCCATAGTACCCACCTCTTAATTATTCCTTATATTATAAGTACAACATATCTTGAAAAAGTCAATAAAATCATTGGCGCTTTCAAGGTATTTTGCGGAAGGTCTGTGTGGGCAAAAATGCCCACACAGACAGTTTTATTGTTTTAGTCCCAGTACAGACAAATATTGGTGATCTCACCGGCAGCATCGGTCCAATTACCACGGACATACATAAAGTCAATGGTGGTATTGGGGCTACCGCTGACCTTGTTCAGAGCCGTCATATCCATAGTAACACGGAAATAACCATTGCCCAGATCCTCACAGGTCACACCCGTATAGGGATCTACATTGCCATTCTGATCGAAGGCAAAGTAGCCGTAGTAGGCATCCCAATTTGGCATCAAGGCCATATTGAACGTACCGGAGGTAACCTTATAATCAAAGGTCACCCGAGTCAAAGGCTGTTTGTCCCCGAACTCAACAGTACGATCTTGACCGGCAGCCAGGGATACACCTTCCAACACCTTATTGGGAACATCTTCCGGTGTCTCTTCAGAAGAGGCCTCCAGAGTAACATTTCGGATCACACCGAAGCCATCAGTCCATGCGCCACGGATATAGATCAGGTTGAATCCGCCATCGGGAGTACCTGTCATCTTATTCAGCGCAGCCACATCCACGGTCACACGGTAATAGCCGTCGCTTAGATTCTCCAGGGTCACACCCGCATAGGGATCTACATTGCCATACTCATCAAAAGCAAAGTAGCCATAGTAGCTGTCCCAGCCGGGCATCATCAGAGCCATATTGAATGTGCCGGAACGCAACTGATATTCATAGCTCAGCGCAGCAATCTTCTCATCAGCTTCCAACTCAATCATCACATCTGCACCCGGTGTTACCTGGTATTCGGGAGTTTCAGGCTCGATGGGCTCAGAAGGCTCACTGGGCTCGGTGGGTTCGTCGCCACCAATTTCAGCGTTGAGCACCAGATTCTTGATCGTACCGGTAGCATCGGTCCAATCGCCACGGATGTAGATCAAGTTAAAACCACCGTTGGGTGTGCCCACCATCTTGGTCAAGGCCGCCACATCGAAGGTCACACGGATATAACCGTCATCCAGCTGCTCTACGGATACACCCTCATAAGGATCTACATTGCCACTCTCATTGAAGGCAAAGTAACCATAATAGCTGTCCCAGCCGGGCATCATCAGAGCCATGTTAAAGGTGCCTCTGACCTTATATTCGAAGCTCAGATTGGAAATATTGTCCTCAGAACCCAGCTCGATCATCAAATCCTCACGAGATACCACATTGTATGTGGTGGGCTCAGAAGGTTCGGAAGGTTCACTGGGTTCGGAAGGTTCGGAAGGTTCACTGGGTTCAGTAGGTTCACTGGGTTCGCTGGGTTCGACGGGTTCATCACCGCCAATTGGGGCATTCAGAACAATGTTCTTAATGATACCGTTCGCATCGGTCCATGCGCCACGGATGTAGATCAGGTTAATGCCACCGTTGGGTGTGCCCTCCATCTTGGTCAAGGCTGTCACTTCCATGGTCACACGGATATAACCATCGCTCAACTGCTCAATGGTCACACCATCATAGGGATCTACATTGCCATTCTCATTGAAGGCAAAGTAACCATAGTAGCTGTCCCAGCCGGGCATCATCAATGCCATATTGAATGTGCCGCTCACTTGATATTCGAAGCAAATATTGGTGATATTTTCTTCAGAATTCAGCTCGATCATCAGATCCTCATGGGCTGTCACATTGTATTCGCCAACCGCCGGCTCTGTGGGTTCGGTGGGTTCACTGGGTTCAGTAGGTTCTTCAGGCTGCTCACCGGGCGCATACTGATCGAAACCAATGTTTCTCAGAATACCGGTAGCATCTGTCCAATCACCACGGATATAGAGCATGGTAAAGCCTCCATTGGGCTTGCCCACAGTCTTATTGAGTGCTGCAACGTCAAAGATGACTCGTACATAACCATCATCCAATTTTTCTACAGAAACACCTGCATAGGGATCTACATTACCCTCGCCATCAAAGGCATAGTAGCCATAGTAGCTACTCCAACCGGGCATCATCAGAGCCACGTTGAACGTGCCGGTTCGAACCTTATACTCGAAACTAAAGGTCTTGAGGTTTGCCACAGCCGCAAAATCAACATTCAGATCCTCGCCTGCACGAATGCTGTACTCACCCTCTCCGGAGGGGCCAACGGGCTTGTCCGCACCGGGAGAGTTGTCAATGGTATAGGTGACGTTGGAGATATATCCGCTGGCATCCGTCCAATCTCCACGCACATAAATAAAATCAATAATGCGAGTGGGCTTACCGGTATACTTTGTCAGTTCCTTCATATCGAAGGTCACCTTCATCACACCGTTTTTAGTGACACGGCAGGTCACACCCTTGTAGGACTCCACGCTTCCCTCTGCATTAAATGCATAGTAGCCGAAATATTCATTCCAGTTGGGCATCAATGCAATATTGAAGGTCTTTCCACTCTCCACCGCATATTCAAAGCTTAATTCAGAAACAGGCTTATCCAGCTTCAATCTGACTTCCATATCCTTGCCGGCCTTGAAGGGATACTTGCCGGAACCAGGCTTGGGAACATTGGCAGAAACCAGAGGCTTCTCCACACCGGACTTCCAGCTTAGGTTATCCACATAAACCGTATAGCCTGCAGGAATGACCAAAGCCAAACGACTGATCTTGCTTGTTCCGCCACCTTCTGCGCACACAAAGCCGGAGGCATTGACCTCACCGTAGTACCAGCCGTCACCGGCATTTTGGGTGAAGATCACATCGATCCAGTTACTGCTGTGCCACTGGTCGTTGGTTACGAAGAAATAGGCTTCCGGAATCTGATCGCCGAAATAGAACCACGCACCGAGAGTGCCCTTCTTCATGTTAAGAACTGCAGGAATTTCTTTATTGTCTACAGCTGCTGCAGTATTCAAGGTATATCTGCCCTGATCGCCTGCAGGTGCAACCAACTTCAGAGAACGTACTGTATTGCTACCCTTCAGATGGGTGGTCACAAAATCAGACTTTACGGTGTAGTAGTATGCAGAACCGGTATCTGCAGTCATGTTGATCCAGTCAGCAGATACTTCTTCCAGTACCTTATTGACATGCTTATAGTCAAACTTGCAGGTATCCACATAGACCACAGAATTCTTCGTTACACCATGGAAATTCAAACGAATACGGATGATTTGATCATTACGGCCTGTGCCGACTTGCAGATCCTCCAAGTCAACCTCGCCATAATACCAGCCATCACCCACCGGTGTCAGCTTGAAATCCACGCCGTTACTGGTGGACCATTTTTTGTTCACAATATCCAGGGTTACACGAGCCTGCATATTCTCAAACTTGAAGTAGGCACTGAACTTACCGCCGGTCATATCCGGCAAATCGGTAATTTCTTCATCCATTTCCGGTGCCAGGCAGATAAAGCTATTGGTCATAGCCTTGTCGTTATTGAAGAATGCCTTCAGAGAACAGCTAGAGTCCTCACCTTGGATCACATCATAGTCATACTCGGTGTAAACACCCTGCCAGCCTGTATCCATAGCCATGTTCTCCCAACCCTGTTCCAGGGTCTCGTTGGACATAACATACTTATTATCGATCTCGGGATACATAGAGCCGTCCACCACATCAAGATCGTCTACATAAAAATTATAGGTATAGCTGTCGGTGGTGCTGTAATCTTCGTAGCGAACCTTGACGTTAAAGGCACACTGGTTATACTGGCTGGATGTAATGGGGCTGGTAACGCCCAACTTCCGCAAGGGGAAGAAGATCTGTGTCCACTGACCGGGCTGTGCCACCTGACGGTTGGGACCATCCATGGGACTCCAATCCAATTCCACACCCAGGCCTGCATCGGACAGACGCAACTGGAATTCTACAGCCTTTTCCATGGGATTGTAGACCCAGAAGGTCAGAATCGCATTTTCCCAGATCTTATCTGTGAAATGCTGCTGCACCTCTGCCTTATCCAGGGCAATGAAGGTGTTGCCCCACTGGTGAGGATCCACACCAGTGAAATTCACCTGCAAAGAGGTCTTGGAATTTTCACTCTTGATATAAGCAGGATCCATATTGATGCTCTTGGAAATACCGGGGTCTGCCAAAGCATAAGAACCGCCGGAATGCAAAATCTCATCCAAAGGATCTGCACGAATCAAAGTGGGAATCACCACTACCCTGCTGGTGGTCTCCTTACCACGACTTGCGGTAATGGTTACCACATTCTTAGCAATCTCCTTAGGGGTAAAGCACAGGTCATTGACCTCCAACTGAACCTCTTCGGAAGTATACTCGTTGGTCTGCTCATTACGAGTATATTTTACATAACAGGCTTTTGCAGAATACTGGACGCCATCCTCCAGCTCCATAATCTCACGAAGGTCGAAAACTTCGTCCAAATAGGCGCTGGGGATCAGTTCCGCCGTCTGAATCTGCAGAGGATTGCCCGTTTTTGCATTGGTTTTCTCTTGGCTACAGCCGGCAAAGGATGCCAGCAGTAACACAATCAACACCATCAGAAGAACAGCTTTTGTTGTTCTTTTCATGGCTTTTCCTCCTTCTCCGGTTTAGCCCTTCAGGCCGCCGGTGGTTACATTTTTCATAATGGTTTCCTGGAATGCCACAAAGACCAAAGTAGTGGGAATCATGGAGATCACGATCACCGCCAAATACATTGGCATACCAAAATACTGGGATTGGGATTGGAGCGAATAGACCATGTAGCCCAAGGTAGGCCACTCGTCCATGTACAAAATAGTCTCCATGTACTCACTCCAGCCACCAATGAAGTTCACCACGAACAGTGCAGACAGCACAGGCTTGATCATGGGCAGCATAATATTGAAGAATACACGGAAATTGGATGCGCCGTCCATAAAGGCGGCTTCTGCATAGCTCCAGCTCAGGCTCTGCCAGGCGGAGTACAGCATCAAACAGCTAAAGCCGATACCGGTTGTCCAACCGATCCAGTACCACCAGGGCTTATTGGCAATTTGCAGAATGTTGTGGTTGATTTCGTAAGATGCTGCCGTAGATCCCAGCACGGGAACGATCATAATGGTAA
>JAFYVL010000011.1 GCA_017549125.1 Oscillospiraceae bacterium
AGCCTATCTGTCCAAAAAGCGCGCTGAAGGTAAGCACTACAATGTTGCTATCTCACACGCAGCTAAGAAGCTTGTACGCCTGATCTACGCCATGGAAAAGTCAGGGCAACCTTACCGTAAATCAGCCTAAAACTTTTGCTATTTTTTTCGCAGAGCGCCGCACGCGACGCTCTACTTGTCATGCCATTTTGTGGTTGTAATCGATCTATGAATTTTTCTTAATTTAGGGCTTGACTTTTAATAGTTAGTCTGTCCCTTCACAATTATGATGTTACACCTTCAATATTCTTTTGTCAAGGGTGGGGCAAGAGAACTGTCCACTTGTCCCTGATAAGCAAAATATGCCTTGCTTTTGTGGAATATTTGGGGTATGATAAAGCAAAATGTACGAGGAGTGTTTTTGTGGAAAAGATAACAAGCTTTACCATAGATCATATTAAGCTGCAGCCGGGATTATATGTATCTAGAAAAGATGCGGTTGGTGCTCAAACGGTCACGACTTTTGATCTGCGCTTGACTAGCCCGAATGAAGAGCCTGTGATGAATACTGCGGAGATCCATGCCATGGAGCATCTGGCGGCAACCTATTTGCGAAATGCGCCCATGTGGAAGGACGATGTGCTGTATTTTGGACCTATGGGATGCCGTACGGGGTTCTATCTTCTTATGAAGGGAGATTTGACATCTCGTCAGATTTTGCCCCTGGTACTGGATTGTTTCCGTTTTATCGGCAGCTTCACCGGTGAGATCCCCGGTGCTTCTGCCAGGGATTGCGGCAACTATTTGGACATGAATTTGCCCATGGCCAATTACTGGGGCAAAAAATATGCGGAATTATTGGAAAACATAGATGAAAGTCGGTTAAACTACCCGGAATAAAGGAGAATATATGAAAAAACTAGGAATTATCGGCGCTATGACCGTCGAGGTAGAAACCTTAAAAACCCAAATGACCGAACTGCAGGTAACACAAAAGGCAGGGATGGAGTTTTATGAAGGCAAATTGCAGGGACTCCCGGTTGTGGTGGTAGTTTGCGGTGTAGGCAAAGTCAATGCGGCCATGTGTGTGCAGGTGCTTTGCGATTGCTTTGGCGTTACCCATATTGTAAATACCGGTGTGGCCGGCTCTTTGGATAACAGATTGGATATTGGCGATTTGGTGATCAGTTATGATGCCATGTACCATGATTTTGACTGCCACCCTATCAATGACAATTATGCTGTGGGACAAGTACCCGGTTTGCCGGTGCTGGCATTCCCAGCAGACGAACTGTTGGTGCGCTTGGCATATGAGGCTGCTGAGTTGGTACAACCCGGCCATAATCACAAAGGAAGAATCGCCAGCGGTGACCAGTTTATCAGCAGCAGCGTACAGAAGGAGTACATCATCAAGCATACCGGTGCTATGTGTACCGAGATGGAGGGCGCATCCATCAGCCATGCCGCATGGCGCAATGGCATTCCTTTTGTGGTCATTCGTGCTATTTCTGATAAAGCCGATGCATCTGCAGAAATGGATTATCCCACATTTGAAGCGATCGCAGCCAAAGCCTGCGCTTCGGTTACATGCAAATTTGTGGAAATGCTGAAAAATCAATAATAAACAAACAAGAGCAGGACTTTGAGTCCTGCTCTTGTTTCAGTCTGTCAAAAAACTCTTTTTTGACAGACTGTCAGAGGTCACTAAAGTCGTCAAGACAAGCAACTAGAACCCGAAGTGTATGTGGATACTCGAGAGGTTCGAGTTGTGCAGTAAGTCAAAACACCTTGCGTAGCAAGCTTTTTTACGATCTTGCGCCTTCCGGAACGCTGAGGACAGCGTTCCCTACAATAGAACGAACCGCCAATCATCAAAACCTGTGTTTTGACGATTGACGGCTTTTTTGACACTCTGAAACAAGAGCAGGGCTTTGAGTCCTGCTCTTGTTTATTATTTGTACAGAGGAAACTTTTCGCACAATTCTTTCACAGTTGCCTTGACCTGTTCGGATGTGCCCTCAAAATCACGGGCGGTCATAGCAATGCACTTTGCGATGATCTTCATTTCCTCCTGACCCAGGCCACGGGTGGTGACAGCCGGTGTGCCGATTCTGACACCACTGGTCACGGAGGGCTTCTCGGGGTCATTGGGAATTGCGTTTTTATTCAGTGTAATATGATTGCAATCCAGTCTGTTCTGCAGCTCCTTGCCGGTAATGTGCATAGGACGCAGATCAGCCAACATCAAGTGATTGTCAGTACCTCCGGTAACCAGATCGAAACCCTCTTCCAGTAGCGTTTGCGCCATAACCTTTGCGTTTGCAACCACATTGTGTGCATAGGTCTTAAATGCATCCGTATTGGCTTCCTTCAAACAAATGGCCTTTGCTGCAATGACATGCTCCAGAGGACCGCCCTGTGTGCCGGGGAACACGGCAGAATTGATCTTCTTGGCATATTCTTCCTTGCCCATGATCAAGCCGCCACGAGGGCCTCTGAGGGTTTTGTGGGTTGTGGTTGTGACAATGTCTGCATAGGGGATGGGGCTCTGATGAGCGCCACCGGCAACCAATCCGGCAATGTGAGCCATATCTACCATCAAAACAGCACCAACCTCGTGGGCAATATCAGCAAAGATAGAAAAATCAATGGCTCTGGGGTAAGCGGAAGCGCCTGCAATGATCAGCTTGGGCTGACATTTTTTTGCCATATCCCGAATTTGATCATAATCCAGTCTGCCGGTTTCGGGGTTAATATCGTAGGAAACAACATTATAATACTTGCCGGAAATATTGGCAGGACTGCCGTGGGATAAATGTCCGCCGTTGGCCAAGCTCATACCCATCATGGTATCACCGGGCTGCAAAAGAGCCAGCTGCACAGCCATGTTGGCCTGCGCACCGGAATGGGGCTGTACATTGGCAAATTCTGCCCCAAACAGATCCTTGGCACGCTGAATACACAGGCTCTCGATTTCATCAACAAATTCACAACCACCGTAATAACGCTTTCCGGGCAAACCCTCTGCGTATTTGTTGGTCAGAATAGAGCCCATAGCGGCAATGACTGCCGGAGAAGCAAGATTCTCCGATGCAATCAACTCCAGACCGTCCTGCTGACGCTTCAGCTCCCGATCCATCATGGCGCTGATTTCAGGATCAAAGGAACTGACAAAGCCGATGGAATCCAGTATTTTTCCAAACATATTTCTTACCTCTTTCATAAAAAATGAGCAGTCCGGAAGGACTGCTCTTAAATCGATAGACATCACTATCCAAGCATCTCTGTCCATTTGCCTGAGAGTTTCGGCATTTGCCTTGCACCTTCGGCACACAACTGAATGTGTTCTCCAGAGAGTCCTCCGCTTTTCGGTTAACTACGATTTTCCGAAAAGTTTCACAGGTTTATTAGGTTACTAGCCCAGTATATCCAATTTTTTGAAAATGTCAATACAAACAAATGTCTTTTCTGTAAAAACTTTTCTTTATTCGACAGAATATGTCATCATGCCACTATATATACCAAACCCCTGTCTTGCTTGTGGCAAAACAGGGGTTTGGGGAGATTAGGGTTCCAGGATCAGATAATACTGGGTAGCGAATTCTTCGCCGATATCAAATTTCAGAATACCATCTTCGATGACGCTGTCGATGCGGCCACAGTAGAAACCGTCGGAATCTACAGACCATACTTCCAGGATCTCCTTGCTGGTTTTCATCTCAATATGGGCATTGATGACCTCAATCTCGATGGGGCCTGTGCCACGATCCAGCATTTTTTCACCATCGAACTGTGCGCCACGATTGCGAGCGCGACCCACAGCGGTCATGAGAATGTTGTTGGAGTTGCACAGATCGTCATCGGTCAAAGAGGAGAGGGTAATGGTGGCAAAATCGTTTTTGCAGTTTACAGTTAAGCCATTCAGATAGCGATTGCTGTCCGGCTTTATCTTTTTGTTAACTACCATGCTGCCTAATTTACCGTAAACAGATTTGGTGCGGGGGGTATCAATGTAGCCGATGCAACGCTTGATATCGCGCTTCAGTTCTCCGGTATCAGAGATGATCATATTAGGATCTTCTCTGGGGAACTTCTCCTGGGGATCCATGATGGTGTCCAAATCGGAGCAATCCATACCTTCCAGAACCGTATGTACCTGGTGGATTTCCATAGCAGAACCGCACAGGGTGTTATAGCGCTGACCCAGCATTTCGTCGGGAATCTTCACACCAATGGTCTTTTGGGCGGGAGATACGTCGCCGCGGCGGAACATCAGCGCACCGTGATAGAACAGACCGAACTTAGCAGGGTCATTCCAAATTTCGAAGATGCCCTCACGATAAGGCACACCACCGATGGTGTCATTGGATGCGGCCTTGCCCAGCAGATCATACTTGCTCATCTTATGACCGTAGCCGTATGTGTGAATGGTCATACCGGTCCAGTTCTGCAGGCAAGCGGTCGCAGGATACCACAGAGGACCCTCTGCACGATAGGAGTTGGGGAAAGGCATATCCCACTCGGTCATGAAGAAGGGCTTGCCGTGGACACGGTTACCGCACTGATTCGCCATGGGGCTGGCTGGTTGTCCGGTGATGGGGCGATGGGTGCAGATTTTTTCTACTTCGCCCCACTTCCAATCATAGAAATAGCTGTGGGCATCATGGAAATCCATTTCCTCTTCAGCCTTCAAAATGCCGTAGGTGGTATGGTAGTTAGAACCGGCCAGAGGGATCTTCACACCTAAATCACGCAGATGTGCCTTCATAGTTGCCAGATATCGACGCATCAGCTCGGTACGGAACAGGATCATGGGCTGATCCTTGGTGAACAGTTCACAGCCGTAGGCATCATATTCGATGTTGTTTTCCTGCAGCCACTGGTGGAACATATCCCGGAACATATTATCATAGTAGGGGATCAGATTGTACCAGCGGCGTTCGTTATGGTTAATAAAGGTGTTGTTTTCGTTGATAATGTCACACATGACCCACACAGGATCGTCCTTGTTGGCAAGGCCGGTGTAGGGGTTTACGTGTGTCCAGAATTTGGTGCAAAATTCCTTCTGCAGTTCGATCATGGTGGGATCGTACATGGCATACAGACGAGAGCCGTCATGTAGCAAATGGGCATCCTTAACACCGTCGCCGGGTTTAAAGCGGCGATAGGTAGTCATGTCGATACAGGCATAGATACCACGATCTTTCAGACACTTTACCAGGTAGTCCATGCGCTCTAAGCACTCGGGACACAGATCTCTGGTGTTGGTCACTCGCTGACCGGAGGTTAGACGATACAGGTTGGGAGCAACCCACTCGTCATCCATCTGATGGAAACGGACAATATTGACACCAGCCTGGGCTAAACGCTGAGCGGTTTCTTCAGCCTGTGTATGGGTAGGGAAGCAGGCGGCACCATTGAACATGACACCCCAAAATTTAGCCAGTGTGCCATCTTCAAAGTAGATATTTTCGCCTTTGGCTTGGGCAAAACCATGTTTGCCGGCAGGCACTTCGTTCTTGAAAACAAAGGAAATATCTACAGGCATATGGTCGGGATGGGCATAGACAGGAATGTACTTAGCCATATGAAAAATCCTCCAATTTCGTTGTCTACTAAGTATAACATATACTGCGGTAAAGTCAATGCATGAGGTATAGTTTTTGACTATAGAACAGCCCCCGACACAATGTCGGGGGCTGTAGATTATTCTTCCATACCTAGGAATGTGGTGTTGTAGAAAGTACTATTCTTCTGTAATTCATCGTAGAGAATTTCAAAGGTGTAGTGTTCAGTAAGGGTGGGAGTGTCGGAGAACAGATTCGTGCCGAGACCCAGTCGGTCACCCTCAATCTTGACACCCATTGCGGCCAAGGTAGTGGGGAACATATCAAACACACCAAATTGACGATTCTTTTCCTGCTCCTCGGTAGGCTCGATGGCAGAATTGATAATACAGTTATACACGGTACGTGTATACTCGGGGTTTACATCCTGTAAATACTTGGGGTCCATGGTCAGATGGTCACCGCTGATCACAATGGTGGTATTCTCATAGAAATCCTGTTCCTTGATCCAATCGATGAAAGTCTTGACCTGTCGTGCAGAACAACGCATGACATTGGAGTATTGCTCGGGATATTCGGTTTGACAGAGTCTGCACTGATAGCCGTCGGGGAAGTGGGTATCGCAGGTGAGCATGGTGAAATTGAAGGGAGCATCCTCCTGTGCCAGACGGGTTAATTCTTCCTTAGCAAACTCAAATAGCTTTTCGTCCTCAAATCCCCAGAACTCACGATAATCCTCGGGAAGACGACCTTGTGCCTTCAGAGATTCCGTATCCACGATGGTGTAGTTGCCATGCTCGGAGAAATAGGTGTCACGGCCTGCAAAACGTGCATCCGATCCAACCAACAACAGTTGATTGTAGCCTTGCTGATCCAAAATCTCACCGATGGTCTGTGCGCCGGGCATATAGGGGCTGTCTCCGCCGTAAGAACCTGCAGAGAGGGGAACCTTGACCACAAGGCCGGAGGTCTGACTCACCATTGCGGCGGCGGTCCAGGTGGTTCCGGTGAATGTCAGCGCACCGCCTAGATTCTCATCGTTAGAGAAGTTGATATTTTCGTTTGCCAAATCAGCAAGTTCTACAATTACGTTTTCGGAAATAGGACCACCGGCTTCGGGTTCTGCGTAGGTGACTTCCATAGATTCCAGGAAAATATAGATCAAATTGCGCTTTGTTTCCGGAAATTGGATATCGACTTCGAAAGGATCTACATATTCATTCTCAATCAATACAGAGTCAGTGTTCTGGAAATAGACATATTCGGGGATGTCCAGAGAGATGGAGAAGAATAGAATAGCGAACACCATGCACCATGCAGCAATGGACAATGCTCTTTTGGTAATAAATTGACAGAGCTTGCCATTACAGACCTCAAGGTATTTTGTGACATTTTTGATGCGGTTTTTGTAATAACCGCTTGCTAGCAGATAGGCAAAAACTTCGGCTACTGTTAGCATAATGGCAAACAGACCTACACGGATATATGCGCTGTTCATCAGTGCGGCTTCTGTGCCGGTGGCCGGAGCCTTCAGCTGGTAGATAAATTGATCAATATATACATGGTCGTATTTATTACCCATCCACACGGTTAGGAAGACAATAGCATTTCCTATGGTAATAAACAATGTGGAAAAGAAATAATACCAGAATCTTTTTGAGGGAAACTTAGATTTTTTTATTTGAGATGACGGTTGCACAGAAAAACCTCCTCATATTTCTTTCAATATGTTAGTATACTACACCTTTCGGAAAAATTCCAGTATAAAATAAAAAAAGTTACAAATTAATTGGGAAGAACTTGCAATATATGCTGCCAGCGTATATACTGACACCGTAAGTTGTACCTTAAGGGATGAGTGGAGGATTGCAATGAATAAACATGATGAATCATTGTTTCAAATTGGTGAAGTGACGAAAATAATGGGAATTACCCGAAAGACCTTGCTGGTTTTTGAGGAAATGGGACTTTTGACACCGGCATTAAAGGATGAGAAAAGCGGTTATCGTTATTATTCGGCGGACAATATGACTCAGATCCGTTCTATCCGTTCCTTGCAGTCTCTGGGTTTAACCCTAAAAGAAGTAGCGGAGTATTATTATGACACGGAGAATATAGATGTGCATCTGCACCGGCTTATGGAATTGCGTGCGTCCCTGGATCGTAATATCCAGATGCTCCAGGTTCGTTCTGCAAGACGTGGAGATTTGACCGTACGGAAGGCCACATTACCACGACAGGTGTGTTTTTGTCGGCAATATCGTTGTGAGAATGTTGCAGAAGCTTCCAATAATCTTAGAGATACATACATTGCTGCGGCGCATACTGGTAAGATGGCTATGCTTGGACGCATGTTCACTATGCGTATGTCAACGCAAACGGAGAAATTGGACCTTATGTGTTGCATACCCGTAGAGGACAGCTTCGATGGCCCTGAACGCATGGAGTTTGCGGAAACTCCGGCACTGTGTATTTACTATCGTGGACCTTATGAAGGCACGGCTACAGCCATCCGTGCGCTTATGCAGTATGTGAAGGATAATCATGTAGAAATAACAGGTCCGTTCCGCTCTATTTATATGGAAGGCCCTCCTAACAGAGGAAAAAACAGTGATGATTATATTACCCAGGTGGCAGTGCCTGTCAAGGGATAACGCCCTTGCGTTTACGGCTACAATTTGGTATAATGCGATAAACGATTAGAAATGAGGTGTGCGCCATGGAGAAAAAGTGGTGGCAGGAAGCGGTTGTCTATGAGATCTACTGTAAGAGTTTTTGTGACTCCAACGGTGACGGAATTGGTGACCTTCCCGGTGTGATGTCCAAGCTGGAAACCTTGCGGGATCTGGGTGTGAACTGCATTTGGTTTACGCCAATTTATACATCTCCCCAGGTGGATAACGGCTACGATGTGGCAGATTACTATGATATCGATCCCGATTACGGCACCATTGAGGATTTTAAGCGCTTGCTGGACAAAGCCCATAGTCTGGGCATCCGTGTGATCATGGATATGGTGTTGAACCATTCCTCTGATGAATGCAAGTGGTTCCGGGAATCCCGGAAATCCAAGGATAACCCTTATCGTAATTATTACATTTGGCATCCCGGTAAGTCGGATGGCACACCTCCCAATAACTGGGGTAACTATTTCCGTGAGGGCGACGGCTCTGCCTGGGAGTATGATGAAACCACAGGGGAGTACTACCTGCACCAGTATTCCATCAAAATGCCGGATCTGAACTGGGAGTATGAACCCCTGCGCCAGGAGATTTATAAAATGCTCCGCTGGTGGCTGGATCTGGGTGTGGATGGCTTCCGCCTGGACGTGTTCACTCGATTGAAGAAACCTGCCGGATTCCCGGATACCAAGAAAGCCCCCGATCCCAAGCTGGATCGCAATGGCTTTGTTATGGATACGGATATCTGTACCTGCCAGGAGGGTATCCACGAGATCCTTCATGACCTTTATCAAAACGTATTTGCCCATTATGATTGCTTCACCGTGGGCGAGGGAACCGGTATCAACTATAAAAATGCGGTGGAGTATATTAGCCAGGATCGTGAGGAAATGGATGCGGCTTACCACTTCACTTTGGCAAACCGGAAGAAACCGCCCTTTACCTTGGCAGAATTCCGGGATATCCAATCCGGCTGGGCAGGCATCATGGCAAAGAAATGCTGGCCGGTGCAGTATTTCTCTAACCACGATATGCCTCGACAAGTCTCTCGCTACGGAAACGATCAGCAGTATCGTGTAGAGTCTGCAAAGCTGCTGGCTGTGCTCAACCACACCACCCCCGGTACACCCTTTGTCTACCAGGGTGAGGAAATTGGTCTGACCAATGTGGCTTATGAATCCATTGAGGATTATAACTGCTGTTATACCATCGGCGATTATCGTTCCTTGATCGCCAACGGAGAAGATCACCAGAAGGCTATGGAATATTTGCGTCCTCGCAGCCGTGATAATGCCCGTGCACCTTATCAGTGGAACGCAACGGAAAATGCAGGCTTTACCCAGGGAAAACCCTGGCTGAAGGTCAATACAAATTATCAGACGGTGAACCTGGAGGAAGATCTGGCATCTGAAGATTCTATCTTCCGTTTCTATCGTCAGCTGTGCGATATGCGGAAAACCGAGCCTGCTATTTTGGATGGCGATCTGCAGTTTTACTTAGAGAACAGCGAGCAGGTGCTCATGTATACCCGCTCTTGCCCCCAGCAGACCTTGCTGATCCTGGCCAATAAGTCCAATGATACCCTGGACGTGCAGATTCCGGAATCCTTGCAAGGAAAAACGTGGAAGCGCATTCTGTCCAATCGCCCGGATACAGAACCCTCTTTGAACGGCAATCGTAAATGGCTTCCTTGGGAAACAGAGATATATACGCTGGAGCAATAACAAACATCCCCTGTCAGCACCAAACTGACAGGGGATTGCTTATTGTTTGCGGTATTGAGTGGGTGTACATTCCATAATTTGAATAAACGCACGATTAAAACTTCGAATAGATCCAAAGCCCACAGAAGTAGCTATATCGCTGATGGCGATCTCACTGTTTTTTAGTAAATGCGCAGCCTGGCGAACACGCAGAGCGGTAATATAGTCCTTCATGGTAATGTGCAAAGATTCAGAGAACAGGTGGGATAGGTAGCTTTCGTGGTAACCAACTGCCTGGGCTACCGATTCACGACTTAAAGCTTCGGTGTAATGGTTGTTTAGAAAGTCCAATACCTCCTGTAAAGCCGTTCCGCTGACTTTTTGTGTTGCAGTTAAGGGTAGGAGGGAGAGGAGTTTTCCAACAATAAGTAAAACATATCCTTGACGGATACCGGGGTTTACGGACGACCACTCCTTACAGCTCAGTTCCATCAGTTGATCGATTAGTGTACCCTGCCATTGATCCGGTCGTAAAATGGGGTTAAGGGGAACGTTATCTTCCAATGTGCGATGATATGCTGCAAGATAAGGGTGCACGGGTACGATCAACATATAACCGGTGACGTTTCGGCTGTTTTCAAATCCATGAAGCTGATTAGGGAATACGACCAATAAATCTCCGGTTTCCATGGGTAAGCGTTGTGCTCCGTAAATTACTGTGGTTTCACCGCTGGTAAGAAAAAGTATTTCCACAGCATTTTGTATATGAATGGGGAAGTCTAACGTAGTACGGTATGTCAATTTTAGTTGGTGGTCGCCTTGGTGTAACAGCTTCATAAGATAACCTCCGCACATTTTGACTAGGTTGCCGTTGATATTGACTTGTATTATAGCATATTTTGGCTTAGAATGCAAGAAAGCATATTATAAAAAGAGGTAAATACGCATGAAACTAAGAAAACACGCACGTTTTTTATACCAGCCTGTGTTGCCCTTGGGGAAAAACAGGACTTTTGTGACCAGTTGCAATGCCCATTGGAAGCTAGCAAATGAAGCAGCCAGAGAGGGTACAGTTCTATTAAAAAATGACGGAACCTTGCCTTTGCAACAGGGTTGCAAGATATGTTTGCTTGGCTTGGGCGCAGGTGATTTCCAATTTGGTGGTGGCGGCAGCGGGAAGGTTTTTACCGATAACCTGATGAGCCTGGCTGACGGTTTACAAGATGCAGCGTCCAGAGGACAGATCCAGTTCTTTTCTCCCTTGGTAGATTTTTATGTTTCTCAGGTTGAGCAGATCTATGCAGATGCACGCAAGCAATATCCGGATGCTATGGAATACAGCGTATGGCGTCGCAGCTATCAGATGCCCAATCCGGTCTTGCCTGAGGACCTGTATCAGCAGGCGGTTGCCTTCGGTGATACAGCGGTGTTTTGCCTGGCACGCTATACATCTGAGGGTGATACTAACGGTGATCGGAAAGGCGGCAAGGGCGATTTCTACCTGTGGGATTCTGAGAAAGAATTGCTTGACCGGCTTTGTGAGGACTTTGAGAAAGTGGTTGTAATTCTAAATACACCCGGTCCTGTTTCTACGCTGGAATATGAAAACAATCCTAAAATTGGTGGTGTACTGTACCCGCTGTACGGTGGTGCTACTGCTGGCGAAACGTTGACTCAGATTTTGCTGGGAACGTATTATCCTTCCGGTCATTTACAGCACACGCTGGCAAAGTCCCTTGCGGATTATCCCAGTACGGAGGGTTTCCACGAAAGTCAATACTATGTGAATTACACGGAAGATATCTTTGTGGGTTATCGGTATTTCGAGACCTTTGCACCTGATAAAGTGGTATATCCCTTTGGCTTTGGCTTGAGCTATACTACATTTGATGTTAAAATTGATGAATGCAATTTGGTTAAACAGACATTGACCATCAAGACGTCTGTAAAGAATACCGGCAATCGTCCTGGTAAAGAGGTGGTACAGGCTTATATGACAGCACCGCAAGGGAAGCTGGGTAAGGCAAAGAAGGTGTTGTGCGCTTTTGCCAAAACTCGGGAATTGCTGCCTGGACAGGAGACAAAACTAAAATTGCAATGCAATATTTACGATTTCGCATCCTTTGATGATCTGGGTAAAATCTGTGAGAGTGCCTTTATTTTGGAGCAGGGTCAATATAGTGTCCATGTGGGCAATAATGTACGTGATACCCAGGAATGTATGTCTTTTACATTGAATGAGGATATCATTTGCCGTCGATGCCATAGCTACATGGCACCCCGTGCGCTGGAAAAGCGCCTTTGTGCAGACGGCAGCTATGAGGTATTGCCTAAGGCTGTGCCGGTAGAGCATAAGCCTGTCAGATATAAGCTGAAGGTAAAGGCAGAAAAGCAATTTCCTTTGATTCGTGCGTATAAAGAAAATCGTCTGGACGAGTTCCTGGCGTCGCTGTCTGACAATGATTTGGGTGAGATGCTCTATGGTCATCCCATCATGAATGCTTCCAATACCAATGGTATCGGATTGCCTCCCAGATATGAGCGTCACGATGTAAAGATCGTACCCCTTGTACCTACTGCTGACGGCCCTATGGGCTTGAGAATCAGAGAGGGTAGAGGTGTATCTCCTACGTATTTCCCTTGTGAGAATACGGTTTCTCAAAGCTGGAATTTGCTTTTGGCAAAGCGTGTAGGTACAGCAATTGCCCGGGAAGCCAAGGAAAATAATATTGGTATTTGGCTTGCGCCGGCGTTGAATATTCACCGCAATCCCATGTGCGGCAGAAACTTTGAATACTATTCTGAAGATCCCTTGACTTCCGGACTGTTTGCGGCATCCTGTGTTAGCGGTGTGCAATCCCAGAATATTGCGACTACCGTTAAGCATTTCTGCTGTAATAACCGAGAAAATGATCGCCGTTTGGCTGATTCCAGAGTGTCTCAGCGAGCTTTACGGGAGATCTATCTGCGTGGCTTCGAAATTGTGGTCAAGAAGGCACATCCCTGGGCGCTTATGACGTCTTATAACCCTGTCAATGGTGTACAGGCAAGTAAGAACTGGGAAGCCATTAACGGTGTTTTACGTGGAGAGTGGAAGTATGACGGTATAGTAATGACGGATTGGCGAACCTTGTCTAATTTGGAGGAAGAGATCCATGCCGGTTCTGATGTGAAGATGCCTGAGGTTACCACTACCTTCTATGAACATGCCCCGGCAACTTGCGATCCCGGCAAGATGATTGCAGAAGGAACGCTGGATCGTGGAGCGGTGCTGGCATCGGTCCGCCGTATCTTAAAACTATTTGAAAAACTGGACTAATGATAATAACCTCCTCTATGCCTGATGACATAGAGGAGGCTTCTCTTTTCTTATATTATACTTTTTTTCTTTCAAGTCGCTCAAAAATATATGTCATTAATCCAGCTTTGTCTATATTCAGCACATACTGCCATTCGTTGTATAGAATCTGTTCAGCATTCCAAATCAGTACGACATATTGGAATTGGCTTGCTTGCACTTACTTTCTACTATAACATAAACTCCTTCTTGAATTGCGGAAAATGTTGCGATAGGGCATACAACTATGGCAGTGTATTTCAATTCCACGAAGGATATTGTCAAAGGCAATAAGAACAGAAGTAGTCCTGTTACTTTGTTCATAATCGTATGCAAGGATATAAACTGCTTTTTAGAAACATATCCCCATATGATACTGCCAATTTTGATAATTGCAATCATACCGCACCAAATCCACAACCATTGAGGAAGATGGATGACTGGCAATAACCTAATCATAGATACCACTGCAAAAACAAGGTCGGCAATTGTGTCAAGCTGACTTCCAAACTTGCTGGTACTGTTTGTTTTTCTGGCAATGGTGCCATCTATCATATCACTAAAACCGCAGAGTAAATATGTGATATAAAAGGCCACGGAAAATACAGGGAAGAACAGCAATAAAATACTGCCGAGAATACGATAACCAGTAAGTATATTTGCGATATGCTTTGCCATCTGTTCACCTATAAATTGGAATTTGTTTAACTGTTTTCAGCAATCCATTTCTTTGACCAAGCAAACAATGTTTCGGACATCAAATTGAAATCTGCCGGTTCGCCATTTTTCAAATTCAAAAAGGTTTCGACAATGTCCCGTTCATCGGAAGATACAACTTGGAGCAGTTCTTTTTGATGGCTGATATAGTTTCCTGTTTGTTTGAAAGCAATTGCCTGTACAACGAAAGAGGCAGATTTATATAACCCTCTTAAAATATCTTCACTCTTTTCATACAGCATATTGTGTACACATCCGTGGAATATGTTGCAAGCACCGATTTTGATTGCTCTGTTCAAAGCACTTTCGTCAACAAGAGTCAGAACCTCGTTTAGGCTTCCATTGATTGGTGTGGTGTCGTGGCAAAATTGGAATAGGTCAGATGGCTCCCAATTCATAATTTCCTTTTTGCCTGAAAGGAAACCACAAAGTAATTCCCTATGAGACAGTGTGTTTAACATATCATTGTAAGCTTGAATGTCTATAGCAGACAATTCATCCAGAATTACAACAATATCAATGTCGCTCATTTCTGTTGCTTCACCACGGCCATAACTGCCTTGCAAACCAACAAACCATACACGGTTTGCGAAAGTCTCATTTAATGTCTGCAGAAAGTCTTGCATCCAAGTATTAACATCTATCATTTAAATCACCTCGTTAAATTAGGATTATCATTTGAAGAAATTTTAGCAAATTTCTATGTGGATTGCAATATAGCAAAATACTGTTTTAAAAGACTTGCGTCAAATTTGCGTCAAATCGGTATTTCGAGGCATAAAGAAAACCCAGAAACCATTGCGGTTTCTGGGTTTTGAATGTTCTTGAAAGATAACAGATTATCTCTTGGAGTTATCCGCCTGCTGTTTGATGCCGTATATATCGTGTAATATCGTGTATATCGTGGGGTATTTTACAGTCTATCGTGGCATATCGTTGAGTATCGTACATATCGTTTTGTACAGTGTTGCGTCAAATTTGCGTCAGGATTTTTGCAGAAATTAAAACAGTTCGATGTATTGGAATTGTTCTTGCTGGATTAGTCCTCCGCTATTATTCTCCAAAATAGCTTTTCCGCAATTACATAAGTGCTGTAATTTCCGTTAGTGGAAATCGGTGTTTCTTCAGTATATTTTTTGGGATTAAAACCATCCCAATCTGCCCACACTATCAGCTTGTCGTCACGAGTTCTACCAAGGAGGTCGCTATGAAAATTCAAATATGCACCGAAAATGTCGCAGAAATAATTATCCTGCCAGCCAACAATATTACATTTTCTTACTCCCGTAAAACGCAGTTCAATAGGTTTATTACACTGACTATGTAATATCATTTCAATGCTATGCTCAAGCAAACAGCCATTTGCCATAGCACCCATATCATCAACAAATGCTCCGCTATGATAGTTTATTGATACTATACAGCTATCGTGAAAGCCACTATATTCATTCATAAAGTTTTCGATATCTATTTCATTTTTGATTTCATTCCACATGCAATACCAAAACTCCTTCTATTTGTTCCATGATAGACCTTTGTCAAATTCTTATTTATCGGTGAGTATATTATAGCAAATAGGGATGCTATTTTCAATGCTTGAAATATAACGTAAAAAACTTGCGTCAAATTTGCGTCAAATCGGTATTTCGAGACATAAAGAAAACCCAGAAACCGTTGCGGTTTCTGGGTTTTTGATGTTCTTGAAAGATAACAGATTATCTCTTGGAGAACTGAGGAGCGCGACGAGCGGCCTTCAAGCCGTATTTCTTTCTCTCCTTCATTCTGGGGTCGCGGGTCAGGAAGCCAGCGGCCTTCAGAGTGCCACGGTACTCGGGGTTCAGAGTCAGCAGGGCACGGGAAATGCCGTGACGGATAGCACCAGCCTGGCCGGAAACACCGCCGCCACAAACAGTAACAACGATATCAACCTTGCCCACCAGATCAGTGGTAACCAGGGGCTGACGAACGACCAGCTTCAGGGTCTCCAGACCAAAGTAATCGTCGATGTCACGACCATTGATGATGATAGAACCGGTGCCGTTCTCGTATACACGAACACGGGCAACGGAGGACTTACGGCGACCAGTGCCGTAGTTATACTTCTTCTTGCTCTCGTACATTTTCGATTACCTCCAAATTACAGGGTCCATGCCTCGGGCTTCTGAGCAGCATGGGGATGCTCAGCACCCTTGTACAGGTGCAGACGGGTCATAGCGTGCTTGCCCAGGGTGTTCTTGGGCAGCATGCCCTTGAC
>JAFYVL010000072.1 GCA_017549125.1 Oscillospiraceae bacterium
ATCGTCAAAACACAGGTTTTGATGATTGGCGGTTCGTTTTGCACCGCAAGTATTTCGATGCGTCATTGCGAGCCAGTGCGCACACTGGCGTGGCAATCCGTTCTCCTAAAAAGCTTGCTACGCAAGGTGTTTTGACTTACTGCTTAGGCTCGATCCTGTTGCGGTGCCTGGCAGAATGTATGCCCGACGGAGCGGACACACATTCTGCTGACCGCTGCCACTCGCTCAGGTCGCTTTATCCGCCACTGGCGGCGCTCCCATCGCTCCCCGCTCAAGTATCCACATACACTTCGGGTTCGAGTTGCTTGTCTTGACGGCTTTAGTGACCTCTGACAGTCTGTAAAAAAGGGTTTTTTGACAGACTGAAGCTGTGGACGCAATGTCCACAGCTTTTATTTTCTTTCTCCCGGATTCCCTAGGAACAGCCATGAGTTGTGCCTATAATGGTTGTCCGGGGGGATACTATGTATTATGTGAAACGAAGTGTTTTGGTTGTGTTAGGCTTATGCGGCAGCATACTGTCATTGGTGCTGTTGGTGGATAATTGTACTGTAGAAACCCAGGATCAAGTATCGATTACTTGGCTGCAAGCAGCTGAGCAGGTGCGATCAGCGACTAGCCAATTGTTGCCAAAACTACAGACCATGTATGCTGAGAAACCAACCATAAACGATGCAATCTTAGTATGCAAAGAATGGATCAAGAATATCTGGGATTATTGGAAAACGGAGACCATGTCGGTCTCCGTTTTTACATTTATAGAACCTTAGACAGGAAATCCCGCAATCTGGGATGCTGCGGATTGGTGAAGACTTCTTCAGGCGTACCCTGTTCTACGATTTGTCCTTCGTCCATAAACAGAATGCGATTGCCGACCTCCCGGGCAAAACCCATTTCGTGCGTTACCACGACCATGGTCATGCCTTCGTCAGCAAGTTCTTTCATAACGGCAAGAACTTCGCCAACCATTTCCGGGTCCAGTGCAGAGGTGGGTTCGTCAAAAAGCATAACCTTCGGGTTCATAGCCAAAGCCCGAATGATCGCGATACGCTGCTTTTGACCACCGGACAACTGGTTGGGATAAGCATTTGCTTTGTCCTCCAAACCAACGCGCTTTAAAAGCTGAATAGCCTTTTCGTTGGCTTCTTCCTTTGTCATCTGACCGGTACGAATGGGTGCCAGGGTAATGTTTTTTTGGATGGTCATGTTGGGGAAAAGGTTGAAGTGCTGAAACACCATGCCCATATGACGGCGGATGCTGTCAATATCTACCTTAGGTGCCGTGATCTCGGTGCCTTCAAAATAGATGCTGCCTTCTGTGGGAAATTCCATGAGGTTCAAGCATCTCAAGAAAGTGGATTTTCCGGAACCGGAAGGCCCGATAATGACGACCTTTTCACCGGGATATATATGCTCATCAATGTTTTTCAATACTTGATGATTCCCGAAGGATTTGCAAAGATTTTTAACGTCGATCACTTTGACGCAGCCTCCTTTCCAGAATGCCCAACAGCCAGGTGAACATCAAAACCAAAATCAGATAAATGAATGCGGTTCCGAGCAGAGGGTACATTTGTTCATAGGTTCGGGTCATAATTGCTTCTGCAAAATATACCAGCTCCTTACCGCCGATGATCTTGATCAGCGAAGTGTCCTTCAGCAGAATGATAAATTCATTACCTAAGGAAGGAAGAATTGCTTTAAACGCCTGGGGGATCACAATAAAACGCATGGTGTCGAAATAGTTTAAGCCCAGGGAACGGCCTGCCTCTGCCTGACCGGGATCCAAAGACATAAGTCCGCCGCGAATGATTTCGGCCACATATGCACCGGAGTTGATACCAAGTGTCAAAGCGCCCACAGCGGTATAATCGTTGCTGGTTTTAAATATAACCATGCCCATGATCAGCAGCTGCACCATCATGGGAGTGCCACGTATTACGGTTATGTAGATTTGACAAATGCCGTTAAAAAAGCCCAAGATAAAGCTTTTCTTTCCGGGACGCTGTTGGTCATGGGCGGTACGGATGATTGCGACAAGAACACCAAGAACGATACCGATTCCAAGGGCGATGGCAGTAACCATAAGGGTCGTTTGCACACCTTCCAAATATTGCATCCAGCGATCATTCTTTATAAATGCAGTATAGAATTTACTGCTAAACTCTTCCCAGAATTCAGAAAACCACAATTTCATATAGGTTAGGTCCAATCTCCTTTCCATTTCATGAAAAAAGGGCGGTAGTGCCGCCCCTTTTTTAAAGCTTGATAGAATTATTCGGCCTTGATGTACTTGTCGATGATGGACTGTACAGTACCGTCCTCGATCAGCTCTGCCAATGCTTCGTTCACCTTATCTCTCAGCTCGGTGTTGTCTTTGGCAAAGCCAATGGCGTATTGCTCCTCGACCCAAGAGCCTTCCAGAATGGTCAGACCCTCGTTTGCGGCAACATACTCCTGAGCAGGTGCGCTGTCGATGATAACACAATCCACCTGACCGTTCAGCAGAGCCTTGACCGCAGTCATGCCGTTTTCGTAAGCGGTCACGCTGTCTTCACCATAACCGCCATTTTCGGGGGTGTCAGATGCATACAGATAGCCGGTGGTACCCATCTGCGTACCGATTTTCTTCTCGCCCAGATTATCCATGGTCACATCAGAACCTTCCTTGACGATAACGACCTGAATACCGGTTGCGTAGCTGTCAGAGAAGCACATGACCTTCTTCCGTTCATCAGTAACGGAGACGCCGGCCATGACCATGTCGGTCTTACCGTTCTGAGCTGCCTCCAAAGCAGCGGTAAAGCCCATGTCCTGGATCTCCAACTCAAGACCCAACTTATCAGCGATAGCCTGAGCGATCTCAACGTCGATGCCGATGAAATTACCGCTGTCGTCGGTCATCTCATAGGGAGGGAATGCTGCGTTGGTAGACATGATCAGCTTGCCCTCTTCCTTGAGCATACCGCGCTCCTCTTCCTGGCAACCGGCAAACATGCTGACGATCATCAGGGTAGCGAAGATCAATGCAAGAATCTTTTTCATAATGATTACTCCTTAAAAATGTACTCCGGAAAGCTCCGGGAAATTATGGGTGTATTATATCGTGAAAAATATACATCGTCAATAGTCAAAATACACAATTATCCCTATAAAAGCTTACTTTTGCGAATAATTATGCATAATGTTCTGTATAACTGCATATGCTGCTCTGTTATGCTGGACAAACGATGGTATATATGGTATAACCATTGAGAAAGAGGTGACGATTGTGGTACATTTGTTATTACTGATTATATATCTTGCATTTATTAGTCTGGGATTGCCTGATGGATTGTTGGGTGCGGCATGGCCTGCCATCCATGTGGAAATGGGACTCAATGTTTCGGCTATGGGTTTGGTAAGCTTGATTGTTTCCGGTTGTACGGTCATAGCCAGCCTGTTCTCGGATCGTCTGACTCGACGTTTTCGTACCGGTAGGGTAACGGCCTGTAGCGTGATGTTGACAGCTGCATCCCTGTTTGGCTTTGCATATTCCAATAATTTGTGGCTGCTTTGCTTATGGGCTGTGCCCTATGGTCTGGGTGCAGGTGGTGTGGATGCTTGCCTTAATAATTATGTGGCAATCCATTATTCCGGCAAGCACATGAGCTGGCTCCATTGTATGTGGGGAATCGGTGCTTGCTCCGGTCCGTATATCATGGGTATGGTCATGTCTGGCGGCTTCCATTGGAGCAATGGCTATTTGCTCATTGGTGGTTTTCAGACCGCTCTGGTCATCGCTCTGCTGTTTACCTTGCGCATCTGGAAAGGTGTTAACCAGGAAGATGCTCCTACCTCTGAACCCTTAACATTCCGTCAGGTGGTGGCCTTGCCCGGTGCGAAAGAAGTGTTTCTGGCCTTCTTCTGCTACTGCGCTCTGGAGCAGACCCTGGGGCAATGGGCAGGCAGTTACTTTTATGGATATCTGAACATGAGTATGGATATCTCCGCCAGCTTAGCTGCGATCTATTACCTGGGCATTACGGTAGGTAGATTGGTAAATGGATTTTTAACCATTCGATTCTCTGATCGCACATTGGTTCGTGGCGGTATGGTGGGAATCGGTCTTGGCATTGTGGTGATGCTTCTGCCTATGGGCTTATACGGTGCAGTGGCCGGTATTGTCCTGGTAGGTTTAGGCAGCGCTCCCATTTATCCTTGCATCATTCATTCCACCCCGGCCATCTTCGGAGAAGAACGCTCTCAGGCGGTGATAGGTATCGAGATGGCCAGTGCATATGTGGGTTTCTGTGTCATGCCACCGCTGTTTGGCTTGCTGGCTGATTTTGTGGGGATTTGGTGCTTGCCGCTGGTTCTGCTAGGGATCTTGTTTGTTATGTTTTTTAGCCATGAACGAGTGTATCTCAAAAGAAAATAATGGCAGCTTTTTGGGTAAAATGCCGAGGTTTTTAAGGTTGTAAACTGCTGTTAAATCATGTATAATGGTCAAGATAAAAATATAATTCGGAGGAGAATACCGAATGGAAAATAGAAATTTAGAATTAAAGCAATTGTTGCAGCCCGGCAAGCGTGTGCATCTGGTGGGTATTGGCGGTGTTTCCATGCGTCCCTTGGGATTGGTCTTGCAGGGCATGGGTGTCCATGTTACCGGCTCTGATATGAATTCTTCCGTCTCTACAGATGAATTGATTGCAAAGGGCATCCATGTGGCCATTGGTCATCGTGAAGAGAATGTTGCCGGTGCGGATTGTATTATTCGTACCGCTGCTGCCCATAATGATAATCCCGAGGTTGCAGCAGCCCGCAGCATGGGTATTCCTATGTTTGAGCGTGCAGAGGCTTGGGGTGTGATCATGCAGGCTTATGAGAATGCTGTGTGCATTTCCGGCACTCATGGTAAGACCACCTGTACTTCCATGATGACCCATATCCTCATGGCTGCACAGAAAGATCCTACGGTTATGATCGGCGGCTATCTGCCCTTGCTGGGCGCAGGTCACCGTGTGGGCAATGGTGATACCATTGTTTTGGAGAGTTGTGAGTATTTTGATTCTTTCTTGAATTTCTACCCCTCTCTGGCCGTAATTCTGAACGTGGAAGCAGACCATCTTGACTACTTTAGCGATTTGCAGGATGTGGAGAAATCCTTCCGCAAGTTTGCATTGCTGTCCTCCGGTGGAGTGGTTGCCAATGGCGATGATCCCCATGTGGTGGAAACCTTGATGGGTCTGGATTATATCAGCTTTGGTATCAGCAATAATAACCGCATTCATGGCGAGAACTATAGTGCCGATTGGCGTCATTTTGACGTAGTGTGTGATGGCCAGGTCTACTGCCATTTGGATCTGAAGGTGCTGGGTAAGCACAATGCTTGTAACGCATTGGGCGCAGCTGCAGCTGCATGGGTCATGGGTATTCCCGGTGATGCTGTGGCAGAGGGCTTGGCTACCTTTGGCGGTGCAGACCGTCGTTTGCAGTTCAAGGGAATGGTCAATGGAGCGATGCTCTATGATGACTATGCTCACCATCCCGACGAAATTGCCGCAACCATCGAGGCAGTTCGTACTATGGATCATAAGCGCTTGGTCATCGCATTCCAGCCCCATACCTATACCCGTACTAAGGCGCTGTTTAATGACTTTATTCGGGAACTGAAGAAGGCTGACCTGGTGCTGGTTGCAGAGATCTATGCGGCCAGAGAGCGTAATACTGTTGGTATTTCCTCTAAGGATCTGGTTCGTTTGATCCCCGGAAGTGAGTATTGTAAGGATCTGACAGAAGTGACACAGCGTTTGCAAGAGATTGCACAAGAGGGCGATGTGATTCTGACCGTGGGTGCCGGTGATATTTATCGTGCCGGTGAAGCACTTCTGAAATAACTTGCAAAGGAAAAGAGAGGCGATAGGAATGAATAAGTTGAATGTATGTATCCTCTTCGGTGGTATCAGCCCCGAGCATGAGGTTTCTCTGCGTTCTGCGGAATCTGTTTTGAATAATATTTCCAAGGAAAGATATAATATTTTTCCTGTGGGCATCACCAAGGAAGGCCAGTGGTATCTGTTTGGCGGCAATGATTATTCTATGCTGCCCAACGGTAGCTGGTTGACCCATCCTGACAACTGTCCTGCGATGATTTCTCCGGTTCGCGGCCAGGGCTTGATATGTTTTAAGCAGGAAGGTGTTGTTAGCACACCTGTGGATGTGGTGTTCCCTGTACTTCATGGCGAGAATGGAGAGGACGGTGCAATGCAGGGTCTGTTACAGATGGCCGGCATTCCCTATGTAGGTCCTCATGTGGCAGAATCTGCCGTGTCCATGGATAAGACCTTGACCAAGCTGGTAGCAGACAGTGCTGGTGTTTCTCAAGCGGCATGGCATCTGGTTCGCAGCGAGGAACTGAAGGGTCGTATGGAGTCTATCCTGGATGCCGTTGAAGCAAAATTTGCATACCCTGTGTTCATTAAGCCTGCAGGCACCGGTTCCTCTGTGGGTGTTTCTAAGGCAGCAAATCGTGAGCAGCTCCGTGAGGCTCTGCTGTCTGCCGGTAGCTTTGACAGTAAGATCCTGGTTGAGGAATTTATCCACGGCCGTGAGATCGAGGTTGCTGTTATGGGTAATGACAGTCCTGTGGCTTCTGTGTGCGGCGAGATCGACTCCGGCGCAGAATTCTATGACTACGAGACTAAGTATGTGACCGATACTTCTGTAGCCTACATTCCTGCTCGTATTGATGAAGATGTGTCTGAACTGGTTCGTGAGCAGGCTGTGAAGATCTACAGTGCCATCGGCTGTAAGGGTCTGAGCCGTGTTGACTTCTTTGTTACCTTTGAGGGCAATCGTGTGGTGTTTAATGAGATCAATACCTTGCCGGGCTTCACATCCATTTCCATGTACCCCAAGCTGTTTGCGGCCAGCGGTATTCCTTATGACCAGCTGATCGATGAACTGTTGCAGCTTGCAATGGAGGCCTTCCGGTGAAACAGAAGGTACTGCTTTCTATTCGAGGCGTACAATCCTACGCAGACCAGGAACCCGATGTGATCGAATTGGTGACAGAAGGCACTCTGGAAAAACTGGGAAATGGCTGGGAGATCTTGTATGAGGAAACAAAACTTACAGGCATGGAAGGTGTAACGACCAGCTTCCTGATCGAGCCTGATAAGATCGTTCTGACTCGTACCGGCAGTCTAAAATCTCAGATGATCTTCACCCTGGATAAGCCTCACGATTCCCTATACCAGATGGATTTCGGCGCGTTGATGATTACGGTCTGTGCTACCAAAATTCATACAGACTTGTCTGAGCGAGGTGGTACGGTGGATCTGGACTACCGGATCGAGATCGAGCAAAATTCCGCGGGTATGATTGAGTATCATTTGGATATGCGTCCTCTCTAAACTGTGAGATAAAACCCCAAACTGATCATTAGTCAGTTTGGGGTTTCTTATTTGTTGTGCAAAATGAGCAGATACCTATTTGGTATCTGCTCATTTAAGCTATTCATTATTCGCCACTATCGCCGCCGGCCTCCGGTGCAGGAGGTTGCGTTGCGGGAGGCTGGGTTGCAGGAGGTTGCGTTGCGGGAGGTTGTGTTGTGGGCGGAGTGGTCGGTTCTGTTGCGGGAGGCGTAGTGGGTTGTGTGGTAGGCGGTGTAGTGGGCTGCGTGGTAGGTGCCTCTGTGGGGTTAGTAGAAGGAGTAGTAGGTGTGGTCGTATTAGGCTTGGTGGGAGTAGTAGGATCGGCAGTTGTGGTAGAGTCTACGATCTTTACGATCACACGGTCACGCTTCTTATAGTTAGAAACGGCCTCTTCCTCTCTGGAAATCAGTTCCTTGGTGATCTTGTCGTACTTGCACTTGTAAGTAACGACCTTCTGTCCGGTGTAACCGGACTGCAGCTGAGAACCATCAGCGCGGCCACCAGCTTCCTTTTTGGTCATCTTCTTCTCTACAGTGCTGAAGGGATAATAACCCAGAACCTCGTATTCCATTTCTACATAGTAATCCTTGGTGTCAGTACCCATAATGGAAACGGTGACAGTACCACCTTGAGCAGTAGCGTCAATACGGATGGGGAACTCGGTGTTGTTACGGATACGCAGCTCAGGACCGCCCCAGCTAACGGTAGCGTCCATACCCAAAGGCATGTAGGAAGAAACGTAGCTGTGGTTGGTACGAGATACGATCTCCAGGTCGGCGATCAGTGCGCAGTAGTACAAAGAAGAGGATGCCTGGCAAATGCCGCCACCGTAAACAGAGACGGTTGCACCGTTTTCGTAGCCGTCAGCCTTCTTCCAGCCGCCGGCGCCGGTACGCTCGCCCAGGGTTGCATTATAGTCGAATAGTTCACCGGGGTTCAACACGATGCCATTGATCTTTTCACAGGACAGAGCCAGATTGACATCACGGGTGTTGGGCTGGCTACCAGACTTTGCAGTATAAGTGCCCAGAACATCCTGGAACAAGGCACCACCCAGAGAATCGGAGGTCTTGTTGGGCTTCAGAATCTCAAAGGGAATCACAACGGTGCTGTTGGGAGCAGCGTTGTTCAGCTTCTGAGTAACTTCTTCTACATCAAAACTAGCACCGTAAGCATGAGGAATCAGCTTGTTGGTCTTAGGATCGATAGATGCATCAACGGGTTCTGCACCATATTCCTTCAGAATAGCTTGCAGATCGGGCAATGCAATGGATGTTTTCTCGGGATTGTAGCTTACATTGAAGTTAGCTGCACGGTAGGCTTCCAGGACGGCATTGTACAGTGTGTCCATGTCGGTATTCTTGCCGGCTTTGCCAACCAGGAAGGTGATCTGCATGTCAGATTCACCGGTGGTCAGGTCATAAGAGCCGCTCACTTCGTATGTGGTGGGAGTGGCTTCTTCACTGTTTGTGGTAACCACAGCTTCCAGCGCTGCGCGGATAGAAGCTTCGTTCAGGTTCAAATAGGGAATCAGATCTACCTGGTTGTTGTCGATGTTTCCGTCCAGAATATCATCTACCAATTTTTCTGCATTCAGCTTTGCACCGGATACAGCAGGAGACAATTCGATAGTCTGCTCTCCAATGGTAAATACCAGTGTCTGGTTGGCATATTTGTCGCCCAGTTGGGTATCTACAACACTGATAGCATCCTTACGATTCATACCGGAAATATCCACACCGGCAACTGTTACATAGTCATCGATGGTCTTGGGTTTAAACAGATCTGTACAGAAGTACAGCACTGCAAGTGTAGCGAAGATCAGAGCCATGACAACGCAGCAGATAATCAGACCGGTTTTGCTACCCTTACGGGCGTTTGCGCCGGTATTATTACCAGTGATGGCCTTAAAACTCTGTTCGATTTCGCTGAATTCTTTTTTCTCTTGATTATTTGCCATAGTTAACACTCCATTTCTGCGAAATAACGCATATATTGTAACATAAAATTGGATAAATGCAAGTTACAATGTGTTTACAATTTTCTTGTAACGCTCGATGAACAATTTGGATTGACGAAGGCTGTCGATACCGGGTGCTAACCGCAGACGCAGAGTCGGTTCTTTTGCGGTAGCAACAAATTGAATACGATTTTTGTAGTCGGCTTCAGCGCATAGAGCGGTAATAGCCTCGAAATTCATGTTTATCAGTACAAATTGTACATCCGATGCTTTTTGACGGATTTCTGTAATACCAGCGGTTTGGGCATTGGCACGTAGCAGAGCAATCTCTACCAGATTCAGCACACCCTTAGGCGGCTCGCCGTAGCGGTCGATGATCTCATCCAGCAGATCGTCAGCGTCCTCTTGGTTGCGGATGGCGGCCATACGACGGTACAGATCCATGCGCTCCTCACCACGGGATACATAATCCTGATCCACATTGGCCGTAACATTAAGGTCTGCAGTACAGTCCGGTGCCTTGGGTTTTTCTCCTCGTTCTTCCAGAACTGCTTCGTCCAGAAGTTTCAAGTACATATCGTAGCCCACGGACATCATGTGACCGGATTGCTCAGCACCCAATAGGTTACCTGCACCACGAATCTCCAAATCTCGCATAGCGATCTTAAAGCCAGAACCAAACTCTGCAAAATCACGAATGGCAGAAAGTCGCTTGTCAGCGACCTCGGTTAAAGCCTTATCGGGACGATAGGTGAAATATGCATAGGCATGACGGGTGGAACGACCCACACGACCACGAAGCTGGTGCAGCTGACTTAGACCGAAACGATCAGCATTTTCGATGATTAAAGTGTTTGCATTGGGAATGTCCAAGCCTGTTTCGATAATGGTGGTACATACTAAAACTTGAATATCGCCGTCTGCCATAGAATGCATCACATCCGCCAACCCATCTTCGCCCATTTGGCCGTGGGCCACAGCCACCGATAGGCCTGGGATTCGTTTCTTTAGGGCAGATGCACACCGCTCAATGGATTCTACACGGTTATGCAGATAATATACCTGGCCACCACGTTCGATCTCACGACGGATCGCATCGTCCAGTATAGCATTGCTATGCTCCATGACGAAGGTCTGTACCGGGTAACGGTCAGAAGGAGGCTCTTCGATGGTAGACATATCTCGAATACCGGACAAGGCCATATTCAAGGTGCGGGGGATGGGGGTAGCAGATAGTGTCAATACATCCACACCCTTGGAAATTTCCTTCAGACGTTCCTTGTGGCTGACACCGAATCGTTGCTCTTCGTCTACGATCAGCAGACCCAGATCCTTAAATTCCACAGACTTCTGCAGAAGTTTGTGTGTGCCAATGACCAGATCTACCTGACCGGCACGCAGATTCTGTAACGTGCGTTTTTGTTGGGTGGGGGTACGAAAACGACAGAGCAGATCAATATTCACAGGGAAACCACGGAAGCGGGATACGGCGGTGTTGTAGTGCTGCTGTGCCAATACGGTAGTAGGTACCAGAATAGCCACTTGCTTGCCATCCATCACAGCCTTCATGACCGCACGCATGGCAACCTCTGTTTTGCCGAAGCCCACATCACCACAAAGTAGACGATCCATTGGTGTAGGAGATTCCATATCCGATTTGATCTCTGCAATACATCGCAGTTGATCGTCAGTTTCCGGATAGGGGAAATTATCTTCAAATTCCTTTTGCCATGGGGAGTCTGCCGCAAAGGCAAAGCCTTCTTGTTTGCGACGGGCGGCATAAAGCTGGATGAGCTCAGCAGCCATGTCCTTGGCGGCTTTTCTGGCTTTGGTTTTGGTTTTTTGCCATGCATCTGAGCCGATCTTGTTCAGCTTTACATTGGCATCCTCGCCGCCACCACCGATATATTTGCTAACCAGATCCAATTGTGCCGCCGGCACAAAAAGGGTGTCGCTGCCTTGGTAAGCAATCTTGACGTAGTCTTTAACCACGCCGTCCATTTTAATCTGTTCCATAGCCACGAATCGGCCAATACCGTAATTTTCGTGAACCACCAGATCACCGGGAGACAGGTCTGTAAAGGAATTGAGTTTTTGACGATTGGTTGCGGATTTTTTAGCCTTCCGCTTAGGCTGGGGCTTTGCTACCAGCTGGCATTCTGTGATGATTGCCAGCTTAATACTGGGATATTCCATGCCGTATGGCAAAGATCCTTCGGTTAGCAGGATCTGTCCCGGATGGGGCATGGAAGTCAGAGGAATGCACAGGAAAGAGGAAAGGCCTCTTTCGTTGACCATTTGCTGCAACAGCTCGGCTCTTCTGCGGTTGCCGCACAATACCAGACAGGAAAACTCCATTTTTTGATAATGGGCCAGGTCAGATACTGCGGTTTCCAGGCTGCTGCCGTAACCGGGCAATTGCATGGCAGACATAGGATATAGCTGTTTGGGCGGACAGGACTGCGGATAGGCAGCACCGCTGAAGGAATCCATATATACCACGGTACGGTTCTGCAGGCTGTCGCAGAAATCTTCCCATTGCCACACATAGTCACAAAGTTCGCCGGCAACAAGACCGCCTTGTAATAGGCTGTCCAGTTGCATACCCATTTCTTCTACACGGGTGCGAGCGGTTCTGTGAAGGCTGCTTTGATCGCACAATACCACAATGGCATCGTTAGGAATATAAGAACCTGCCGTGACAAATTCTTCATAAATCAATGCCATATATCTGTCAGAAGCGGCATTGGATAGGTTGTTTTCGTATTTTTCCAAATCCCTTTCCAGGGTTTTGATTAGATCTTCGTTAATATTTTTTCTTCTGCGCTGGCGAGCAATCAGATTGCGAATATCCCGGCACAAGCCCTCTAACCCATCCAGATGGAGACGAGGCTGGGTTTCGCCCACAGGAAGAATTGTGACGGTATCTACATTTTGCGTACGACGCTGGGTGCTGGGATCGAAATATCCCATGGTGTCCAACTCGTCTCCAAAGAATTCTGCGCGGATGGGTTGGTCAGCGGCAGGGGAGTATACATCCAAGATGCCTCCACGAACTGCAAACTGTCCCGGACCTTCCACCATGGCGCAACGGCTGTAGCCTGCACCGGTCAAGCGATCCAACAGAGGATTCAGCGCATATTCCTTACCAACCTCCAGACGGAATGTAGCTTTGTGCAGAATCGCAGGCGGAATGGTGCGTTGACTCATAGCCTCCCAGGACATGATCTGCACAGAGGTCATGCCGTTAGATAGGTCATACAGTTGTCGCAGACGTTTCTGCTCCCATGCACGAGAAACCACAGCGGTATCGTAGAGAGTCAATTCACGGCTGGGCAGGACAGGGAATTCCTCAGCACAGAATGCTTTTAGTTCCTCCTGGATTCGTCTTGCAGCCATGTCATCTTGGCATAGAATCACAATAGGACGCTCCGTATGCAAACGCAGACCGGCGATCATGTGGCTGCGATTGATTTGTCCAATACCGGTAATGGCTACAGGTTGCTGCCTGCTGATGCAATCCAGCACACCACAGTATTCCGGCATGGTCTTTAGTACGGATAAAAGCTTTTCCATAAATACCTCACAATCAATTTTTGCTCCACGCAAGAACGCGGAAAGGGGGACAAGACCCCCTCTCCGTGATTTTACAATATTAGGGCTGACTACCGTTAAAACGATTGGCAGCCTCATAAATGCCCTTGTCTATGATGTATAGACTGGCATCTGCAGAATTTTCTAATGCTACAGCCAGATCCTTCTCTTCAGCGGCGGAGAAATTGGATAGTACCCAATCTGCCAGATCCTGTTCCGGATGGGGTTTAGCACCTACACCGATCTTTACCCGGGGGAATTCCTGGCTGCCCAATTCTTGAATGATGGACTTGATACCGTTGTGACCGCCTGCAGATCCGTTTCCACGGATGCGCAATCTGCCGGGCGGCAGAGAAATGTCATCAAACAGTACAATGATCCGCTGGGGAGGAATATTGTAGTAGGCACTTAGCTGTAATACCGAGCGACCGGACAGATTCATAAAGGTCTGGGGCTTAAGCAGGAACAACTTGCCCCCACCGTAATTTGCCTGTCCGTACAGACCTTGAAACTTGCCTTTATCGATCTTGCAACCTAGTTTATCAGCGAGGATATCCAATGCACGGAAGCCACAGTTGTGACGGGTGCGTTCATATTGTTTGCCGGGGTTGCCGAGACCGACGATCAGCCAGTTTTCGCCTTTGTTCTTACCAAACATCAGAACAGATCAGCGATGGAAGTACCACCGTGGACGTGCTGGATAGCCCGTGCGAAGATAGGAGCAACATCCAGCTGCTTGATCTTGGGACACAGGGTGTTATCCACAGGAATGGTGTTGTGAACAACCACTTCCTTGATGTAGCTGTTGGAGATACGCTCGAAAGCAGGACCGGACAGAACACCGTGGGTAGCGCAGGCGTAAACTTCCTTTGCGCCACCGACTTCTACCAGAGCGGCAGCTGCGTTGCACAGAGAACCTGCGGTGTCGATCATATCGTCATACAGAATGCAGGTTTTGCCACGGACATCACCAATGACATTCATGACTTCGCACTCGTTAGCCTTCTGACGACGCTTATCCACAATAGCCAGACCCATGTGTACCTTAGCGGCAAATGCGCGGGCGCGAGCCACGGAGCCAACGTCAGGAGAGACAACGACGAACTGATCGTGGTCATATTCGTTCTCAGGGAACTTATTGAGGTAATACTGAACGAAGGTGGGATTGCCCAACAGATGATCCACAGGAATATCGAAGAAGCCCTGGATCTGAGAAGCATGCAGATCCATGGTCAGAACACGGTCTGCACCGGCTGCGGTGAGCATATTGGCTACCAGCTTAGCGGAAATAGGATCACGGCTCTTAGCCTTACGATCCTGACGTGCATAACCGAAGTAGGGGATAACTGCAGTGATACGACCGGCAGATGCACGGCGGCATGCATCGATCATAACCAGCAGTTCCATCAGATGGTCGTTAACGGGCTTACAGGTGGACTGAACCAGGAAAACGTCAGCGCCACGGCAGGTCTCGTTCAGAGAAACGGAAATCTCGCCGTCAGCAAATTTCTTGACTACGCTGTTGCCAAGGCTGACACCCAGCTCCTTGCAAAGAGTCTGTGCGAAAACGGGGTTAGAGTTGCCACAGAAAACCTTGATGTTGTCACCATACGCTATCATCTTAAGTATTACCTCGCTTTTCTTTTTCTGTTTGCGTTGGAACGCAAAATGATTCATATTTATTATAGCACCAAACCGGTGAGAAATGCAACAACATTTCAAGAGAAATAACAACAAAAATCTCCTAAAAATCACCTGTGCTTTATGCAAAGCTACAAGAAAAAAGTTCCGGCTGCAAATTCAGCAGCCGGAAACGAAAAAATTAACGGAATGTGATAGAACCGGATACAGGGTCCAGAGTGTCTACAATAGCCAGAGATTCTAACCGATAGCCCAGATTGCGGATACGGTGACCGCCTTCCTGGAAGCCCTTTTCCAGCGCAATACCCAGACCTTCTACTGTGGCATCAGCGGACTCTACCAGAGAGATCAAGCATTGCACAGCACCACCATTGGCCAGCAGATCGTCAATGATCAGTACGTGGTCGTTGGCAGATAACAGCTTCTTAGCAACAATGACTGTGTCCTTGCTGGGATAAATAGAGGGATCTAGCTCTGCCATATATACATCTTCATCGATTTTTTGAGAAGGTGTGCGCTTGGCAATGACCAGAGGTACACCAAATGCTTTGGCAACCGGGTAGGCTACAGGGATACCGGATGTCTCGATGGTCAGTACTTTGGTGATGGGGCAATCACGAAAACGGTTGTGAAATTCCTGACCTATTTGCTCCAAAAGGGCAATGTCCATCTGGTGATTCAGAAAGCTGTCCACGATCAGTACGTTCTCGGATTTTACGATGCCATCTTTCGCAATTCTTTCTTCCAAAAAGTTCATAAGGCGCACCTCCTTGTATTCTAAAAATACTATAACACATAAATTTTCCTTTGTCACCAGTTTTCTGCAATAACTGCGGAATTTGTTGTGAATTCGTACTTGTGTAACCGTGTCTATCGTGGTATAATATAGGACACGAATTAAGAAAACAGGAGCATTTTATGAACGATAAGATCATCATTCAAGGTGCAAGAGAGAATAATTTAAAGAATGTCAATTTGGAGATCCCCAGAGATAAACTGGTGGTCTTTACCGGCCTTTCCGGATCCGGAAAATCCAGCTTGGCTTTTGATACCATCTATGCAGAGGGCCAGCGTCGGTATGTGGAGAGTTTGAGTTCCTATGCCCGTCAGTTCTTGGGACAAATGGACAAGCCGGATGTGGATTCCATCGACGGTCTTTCTCCGGCAATTTCCATCGACCAGAAAACGACTTCTAAGAATCCCCGGTCTACGGTTGGTACAGTGACGGAGATCTACGATTATCTGCGTTTGTTGTGGGCTAGAGTGGGTGTACCCCATTGTCCCAAATGCGGTAAGGAGATTAGCCGCCAGACCATCGATCAGATTGTAGATCGCATTGAATCCATGGGCGAAGGCACTCGATTTATTGTGTTGTCACCTATTGTACGTGAGAAAAAGGGCGAGCATGTCAAAGTGTTTGAGGATGCCAGAAAATCCGGCTTTGCCAGAGTGCGGGTAGATGGTATTGTATATGATCTCAGCGAGCAGATCACCTGTGAAAAAAACAAGAAGCACACCATCGAGCTGGTGGTGGATCGTCTGGTGATTCGGCAAGGACAGCACCGCCGCTTGGCCGATTCCATTGAGACGGCTTGTGTCCATTCAGGAGGTCTGGTGACCATTGAACTGCCGGATATTAAAGAGGAAATGACCTTCTCCCAGAATTATGCCTGTGAGGATTGCGGTATCAGTTTGACAGAATTGGAGCCTCGTATGTTCTCCTTTAACAATCCTGCCGGCGCATGCCCAACTTGTACCGGTTTGGGCTTCCAGTTGGTGGCAGATGCAGATTTGGTAATTCCGGATAAGGATAAATCCATTTTTGACGGAGCGATCCAGGCTTCCGGTTGGTCCAGCGCCAGAACGGATTCCATTTTCCGTATGTATTTTGAGGCGCTGGCACAGAAATACCATTTCTCCCTCACAGCGCCTGTCAAGACCTTGTCTGACGAGGTTATGGACGTCATTCTCTATGGCACAAAAGGGGAGAAACTGCGTATGACCTATAACCGTGGAAACGGTATGGGTGTTCTGGAGCAGCCCTTTGAGGGTATCTTGAATAATATCAGCCGTCGTTTCCGGGAAACCCAATCAGATGCAGCCCGGAAGGAGCTGGAAGAGTGCATGTCCACAGCACCCTGTCCCAGTTGCCACGGCGACCGTCTGTCGGATATTGCCCGTGCGGTGACCGTTGGCGGTATTGGCATTATGGACTTTTGTCGTATGCCCATCCGTAAAGCCATGGCTTTTATGGAAGAATTAAAACTGGAAGGTAATTTGGCACTGATCGCAGAGCAGATCGTGCGAGAGATCAAATCCCGACTGCAGTTTTTGATGGATGTGGGTCTGCAATATCTGACCTTGTCCAGAGCGGCATCTACCTTGTCCGGCGGTGAGAGCCAGCGAATCCGTCTGGCAACCCAGATCGGTTCTTCGCTGATGGGTGTGCTGTATATTCTGGACGAGCCTTCCATTGGCTTACACCAGAGGGATAATGATAAACTGTTGATGACGCTGCAGCGACTCCGTGATCTGGGCAATACGCTGATCGTGGTGGAACATGATGAAGATACCATGCGTGCGGCGGATTATATTGTAGATGTGGGTCCCGGTGCCGGTAGTCATGGCGGTGAGATCGTGGCATCCGGTAGCCTGGAGGATATTCTCAATGCACCCCAATCATTGACCGGTCAGTATCTGTCCGGTGAGAAGAAAATTCCGGTGCCAGCTACTCGCAGAACCGGTAATGGTCAATTCCTGACCGTGGAAGGTGCCACAGAAAACAATCTGAAGGATGTAGATGTGCAAATCCCTTTGGGTACGCTCAGCTGTGTGACCG
Source organism: Oscillospiraceae bacterium (assembly GCA_017549125.1). Classification (GTDB taxonomy): domain Bacteria; phylum Bacillota; class Clostridia; order Oscillospirales; family Oscillospiraceae; genus Faecousia. The sequence goes on from JAFYVL010000072.1 coordinate 17,456, forward strand.
GAGTTTCCGGTTCCGGTAAATCCAGCCTTGTAGGGGAGGTTCTGAATAAGACCTTGTTGGGTAAGCTGAATCATGCCAGAACCCGTCCCGGTGCATGCCGCTGTGTCTGCGGTATGGAACATTTAGATAAGGTCATTGATATTGACCAAAGCCCCATCGGCAGAACGCCTCGTTCTAATCCTGCAACCTATACAGGTATTTTTAACGATATTCGTGACTTGTTTGCATCTACTGCAGATGCCAAAATGCGTGGCTACGGCCCGGGTCGATTCTCCTTCAATGTGAAGGGCGGTCGTTGCGAGGCTTGTAATGGTGACGGTCTGGTGAAGATCGAGATGCACTTCCTGGCGGATGTGTATGTGCCGTGTGAGGTTTGTAAAGGACAGCGTTATAACCGTGAAACCCTGGAGGTTCAGTACAAGGGCAAGAATATTTCCCAGGTGCTGGATATGACCGCGGAGGAAGCGGTGGAGTTTTTTGAAAATCTGCCTAAGATCCACCGTAAAGCACAGACCCTGGTGGAGGTAGGCTTGGGTTATATTAAGCTGGGACAATCCAGTACGACCCTTTCCGGTGGTGAAGCCCAGAGAGTGAAACTGGCCACGGAACTGGCGCGTATCTCCACAGGTCGAACCATTTATATTTTGGATGAACCTACCACGGGATTGCATGCGGCGGATGTGCATAAATTGATCGACGTGCTGCAGAAATTAGTGGATGCAGGCAACACGGTGCTGGTGATCGAGCATAATCTGGATGTGATTAAAACCGCAGACCATATTATCGACTTGGGTCCCGAAGGCGGTGACCAGGGCGGATTTGTGGTGGCGCAGGGTACTCCGGAACAGGTTGCACAAGTGCCGGAAAGCTACACCGGCCAGTATTTGAAGCGTTGCTTATAAAAGAACCCGACCCATACAAATGGGTCGGGATCAGGGTCAATATTCAGATATTTGTAGACAATCGGACAGTTCGGTGAGTACATGATCTCGTCCGCCCAGGTAATCGATCTTGATGCCGGGGGAACGAACAGATGTGCTACCTGCTGTGATGGCGATACTCATGGTGATGGATAAACCATCATCCTGCTTTTCTACAAAGATAGCACCGTTATGAGCAGAGGCGGCGGCTTGAATGAGAAGCATACCAAGGCCGATGCCGGTGCCTTGATCGTCGATACCGGGCTCGCGCTCATAGTGACTAAATAGCTTGTTGTTAATGATACTTCTGTCACTGCGACCGTTATCCTTGACGATCAAACGTAAAAGGTTATCTTTTCTGGACAGGCTGACCTGGATTTGGCTGCTTTCTGCCTTGACAGAATTGGAGATCATATTCAAAATCGCACGTTCCAGCAATTCCTCGTCAATCATGCAGAACAGACTTGCAGTTAAGCCGGTGTATTGGATTTTGGTATTCAGACTATCTTCTCGAGCTATGATAGACTCCATGAGCGAATCCATAAATGCGGCCACATCCACAAGTTGTAATTTCGGCTTGCGATTTATGCGGTATCGCTGTACATCAGACATATTGCTGACGATTCTGTGGAGTTGGTGCAGTGCTCGGTTTGCGGAGGGATTGGTCTCGTCGATCACCGACATCAGATTGGCTAGGGGAACGCGCAACTTTTGAGAAGCTAAAGCCAGCGCCTGCAAAGGTGCGGATTGCGCTTCCTTTTCCATAAGGAACAGATCCATTCCATCCAATTTCTGTACAGATGCTGGATGATCTAGCTCTCCGATCGTAAGTGTCAGTTCCAGCTGACCGCCTTCAAATGCCTGGTATTGGGGCATCTGGGATTGCAGAAGTTCCGATAGCTCCATATCCGTTTGGATGTGATACTTCTGTGCAAACTGGTTAACATGGACGATCTTGCCATCACAGACCACAAATGCAGGACGTTCCAGCGTTTCTAACAGGTGAACCACCATATTTGATAATTCCATGAGATCCCTCCTTAGCATAGGATGTACAGATTTTGCAAAATATTGCATCGACGGGTTTCGACGGATTCTTATTGTTATATTAACTGATATTGAGACAAATAGCAAGAAAAATAAAAGAGGTGCTATATGGGTATACATGATGGACACCGCCAGCGGTTGCGTGAGCGGTTTCAGAAGGACGGTTTAGACAATTTTGATGAGATCAATGTACTAGAGATTTTGCTGTTTTATATCATTCCCAGGCAGGATACCAATGAGGTAGCCCATAGATTATTGGATCGCTTTGGTTCTCTGGAAAATGTACTCGATGCCAAGCTGGAAGATCTGGTAACGGTAAAGGGAATTTCGGATAATGCAGCTACATATTTAACGCTGATCCGTGAGGTCAGCCGATACTACCAGGTTCGTAAGGCAGACTTGGGTGAGCCGCTGAATACGGTGGAAGCCTATTGCAATGTACTTGTGCCTCAGTTCCTCGGTCGCAGAAACGAGATGGTCTATATGCTCTGTCTGGATGCGAAATCCAAAATGATCAGTTGCAATCTGGTAGGCGAGGGGAGTATTAACAGCGCGAATGTACCGGTTCGTAAGATTATCGAAACGGCATTGGCAGCCAATGCAACCATGGTGGTGCTGGCACATAACCATCCCGGCGGTGTTGCTATACCCTCTGCAGAGGACATATATAGCACCAAACATCTGGCGCAAGTATTGGACGCACTGGATATTCTTCTGTTGGATCATGTGGTGGTCGCAGATAATCAAGCAGTATCCATGGTCAGTTCCGGTCAGTATAAGCCCGAAATATAAGAAAGGTGGATTTATATATGAATAAAGCAATCTATCCCGGATCTTTTGATCCGTTTACCAACGGACATCTGGATATTGTTAAAAAATCTGCGGCATTATTTGACCAGGTGTATGTGGTGATTGGTGTCAATGGGGCAAAGAAACGAGCCTTTGCTGTGGATTCTATGCAGAAGGCCATGGAGAAGACTCTAAAACGATTGGGGCTGGATAATTGTTGCGTATGCGTGCACGAGGGTCTGGTTGCAGAATTTGCTAAGAATAATGGTATTCAGTACATGATCCGCGGTTTGCGGAACAATATGGACTATAACTATGAGGAAAACATTGCGGTGGTCAATAAGTTGATCAACCCGGAATTGGAGTCCATTTTCCTGCGTGCGGAAAATGCGGCATTGTCTTCTTCTATGGTGAAAGAACTCAATAGTTTTGGGCAGGATATTTCCCAGTACGTTCCTCAGGAAATCCTTTCTTGCATTCAAAATCTATAAACAATACCACCGGCTTTAGAGTCGGTGGTATTTCATTTGTTATAGTGCATAAAAATATCAGGATAAAATTGTTCAATCAAACGAAATGCGATGGGGTGCGGTTGGATTATATCGTTTTCACTTGCAAAAATACGATTGATTAGTATAATAATAGTGAAGAATTGTGTAGTTACATATGCAAGGAGGAAAATTATGAAAAAAACATTGTTAGCATTGTTGCTGGCTTTGGTTGTGGTGGCAGGTTTTGTGCTCACCGCTACACCTGAAGTTAGCGCAGCAAATGACATTTCTCTTCTGTATGATGACAGAAAAGATTTGTCTGAGCTGTTGGGTGTGAGTGTCACATCCGTAAAGATCACCAATCAAAATGTTACATCCAAAGCAGTAGGCTCTACTTCTAAGGATGCCAATGTTTTGATCTACGAAAATGGGGTTCTGTATGCAGTTGGCACCGGTACAGCGACCCTGACAGTAGACGGGAATGCTTATGCTGTTACCGTATCTCCTGCACCTATTTCTCTGTTTATGGTTACAGGCCATAGTGTGGGTGCTGGTCAGGAGGGTACTGCCAGCCAGTCCGTAGCTGTAGAAGCAGGACAGGCATACAGCTCTTACTATGTTAAGAGCCTGGATACCACCAAGGTAGATGGCTATGGCCTGGGTTATGGCTCTGCTAAGCGTGCAGGTGTTGCCACTTCCAAGCAGTATGGCAGTACCGGCGATCTGGATGCCTTTGTTGCCGGCAAGGGTGGTACGGTTGGCGTAGGCTCTGCGTTTGCCGCAAAGTGGATTGAGCAAACCGGTGAAAAGATCTGGGTGCTGAACGCAGCTGTTCCCGGTTCTTGTCTCAACGAGTGGAAGCCCGGTCATCCCGGTCACCACACCGGTACATCCGCCTATGCTTATCCCTATTATGACAATGCGGTGGCTATGTATCAGTGTGCCCAGAAGATCTTGAAGAACGAGATCGCAGCCGGCCACTATACTCTCAGCCACATGGGTATTGTGCAGTTCGTCGGTGCAAACTTTAGCGCCCGTTATCCTGACTTTACCCTGGATAGCCTGCTGCAGGACTATCATGATCTGTGGGATGGCTTTAAGGCTGCATTTACTATGGACGTAAACGGTGATGGCAAGACCGAAACCGTCGAGAAGCTGGCTTTGGTACCTTTCTGGAGTGCCAGCAGCCAGAACTATTCCGGCGATAAGGCAGCAGCATATTATATGTCTGCCAGCCAGGAATGGCCCGATGTATTTATTGTGTCTGATCTGTATCGCAACTGGGTAAAGGCTGCAGGCTTGTCTACTTTCCCTGCGATCAACTATGCCACCAACAGCGGTGAATCTGTACAGGTTCCTACCTCTGTGCAGCATACAAAGCAGGATGGTACCAGCGATTGGAGCGTGTTCTGCGCTGCAGATAAGACCCACTTGAGCCAGGTGACTTATAATGCTGTTGGTTTTGACATTGGTCTGAATCTGTATAACTACTTCTACAAGAACATTTCTGCAACCGAGGCAGCGTTTAAGGACGTGTCCGGTAACGATCTGACAACTGCTTCTATTGGTGTTAAGAATCGTTTGAGCATTGTTCCTGTGGTGAAGGCTGTTTCCGGTAAGAATGTGACCCTGTCTGCGGAAGGTGCAGTATCCCTCAATGGTAACTGCATTGTTGGCAATGAGGTTGGTACCGGTACTGTGAAGATTCTGATTGGCGGTCAGGTGGCAGATACCCTGACTGTGACAGTTTCCAATGTGACTCATGTGGATCATTGTGCCTGTGGCGGCAATGCCAACGGCATGAAGAATCATACTTGCTCCACATTGTCCGGTTGGAGCGCATGGGGCGATACCGATGCGGAAAAGACTTCTTTCCCCACCACAGCAGGTAACTACTACCTGGTCAGTGATATTACGGTAGGTACTGCACCCACTGTGTCTGCAAATGTGAATCTGTGTTTGAATGGCTTTAACATTACGGCATCCGTTCGTATCAATGTAAAGGCGAATATCAGCATCACCGATTGCCGTGAGCAGAATAACTGGGGTACCTTCAAATCCACCAAGAGCGATAAGAACCTGGGCGGTCTGTTCTTCATCTACGAAGGCAGCCGTAAGGTTAACTTCTACGGTGGTAATTTTGATGCCAGCGAAACTGCTATTTACCGTGGCGGTATTGCCCATATCGGTAACAACAGTAGCAGTAATGCAACTGTAAACGTTTATGCCGGTAACTTTAAGGGCGCAAATGTGGTTGCTAAGGCCGATGGTACTGCAACTGCTCGTGGTGGTTTGTTTATCGTTACCACCGGCAGTACCCTGAATATGTATGGCGGCACCATGACCGGTGGCAGCACCGGCGAGAATGGTGGCGGTATCTACATCAACTCCGGTACGACATTTAACATGTATGGCGGTACCATCTCCGGTGGTTCTTCTACCACCGATGGCGGTATTATTTACAATGCCGGTACTTTTAAGATGGAAGGCGGTACCATCTCCGGTGGTAGCGCAAAGCAGGGCGGCAACGTCTATAACGCAAAGACTATGACCGTATCCGGCGGTACGATCTCCATGGGTGAGGCAAGTACCTACGGCGGTAATATTTGCGTCAGCAGTGCAGGTACTACTACCTATACCGGTGGTACTGTCTCTGGTGGTAAGGCTGCATCCGGTGGCGGTAATATCTGCGCACTGCCCGGTGCTACGGTCAATATTGGTCAGGCCAGCGGCAAGACCACCAAGATTGAAAACGGTATCGTAGGCGATGGCACCACCGGCAACGGCGGTAACATCTACTGCGGTAAGAACAACACAACCTCTTCTGCTGTGACTGTTTCCGGTGGTACTGTTACCGGTGGTAAGGCAGAAAAAGGCGGCAATATTTACGCACAAAACAATGTGGTTATCTCCGGTGGCACCACCCAAAATGGTGTTGCTATATCCGGTGGTAACATCTATGCTGCCGGAACATTCTCTGTCACCGGCGGTACCATTTCCGGTGGTCAGGCTGACAACGGCGGTAACATTTACAGCATTGGTAACTCCACCATTTCCGGTGGCGAGATCAAGAATGGTAAGGCTTCCGGTTGCGGTGGTAATATTTACCAGATTAACGACAAGGATGTTACCCTGACAATCAGTGGCGGTACCATCTCCGGTGGTAAGACCACAGCCACTACCGCAGATAATAAGGGCGGTAATATCTACATCCATGGCGAAAATGACAAGGAAGTAGGTAACGCGGTTATCAATGGCGGTACTATTACAGGCGGCATTGCCAACTTGGGTGGTAACATCTATAACAATGGTACATTGACTATTAACGATGGTCTCATCACTTTGGGCGAGGCTAAGGGTTCCGGTGCATGTGCAGGTAACCTGTATGTGGGCATGGCTCGTAGTACAACCACCAAGGAAATTTATCCCAGCGTTCTGATGACTGGTGGTACCATCTCCGATGGTAAGGCTGCTTCTACCGGTGGTAATATCCAGTGCCACGCTGCCTTTACCATGACTGGCGGTTTGATCTCCGGCGGTAAATCTAACAGCTCTGCCGGTAATATTCGTTTGTTCCGTCCCGGTACATTTGTTCTGGATGGCGGTACGATTGATGGCGGCGCGGCTGCTTCCAACGGCGGTGTATTCCAGGTCGTTGGCAATACTCCCACAACTTCTTATGAGCAGACAGCTGTTCTGACCATTAAGAGCGGTACCATCAATGGTGGCTCTGCTAAAAATGGTGGCGCAATTTCCCTGGAGCGTTTTGGTGTCCTGAACATGGAGGGTGGTACCATCAACGGCGGTACCGCTACCGAAAATGGCGGTGTCATCTACATCTACAGCCAATATGCTGACCGTGATGTAGTTGCCAATATTTCCGGCGGTGAGATCATCAACGGCACTGCAGAACTGGGCGATGGTATTTACATTACTGCTGATGCTGATGCAAAGGTACCTGTGCTGACCGTCAGCAAGGATGCTTCGCTTAGCGGCACTGGTGAAAACATTTATGTCAATAATGCATCTGATGTACAGGTTGTATTCAATCAGCTGTCCGGTGCAGACACATTGATTACTATGGATGCAGCCGATAAGGCAATGGCTTTTGCAACTGCTGATGCAGATTATAGCGGCTACATGCAGTGTGATGACGAGGCATATAAGGTCAGCTACGAAGACGGTGCGCTGTTCTTCCTGGAAGATAGCAGTGTTAAGGTGGCAGCTGTCTATGAAGGTCAGAATGAGCTTGGTAAGTATGCTACTTTGGAAGAGGCCATTGCAGCAGCCGGTAATGGCTATGTGAAGCTGCTGGTTGATGTGGAAACAGATTATGTACTTACCGGTACCGCATGGATTGATCTGAATGGTTTTGATCTGACAGGATTGACTGTCTCCGGTACTTTGTACGGCATGGATTCCACCACTTTGACCTATAATGGCGAAAATGTAGGTGTGCTGACCGCTACCGTCGTTGATGGCGGTCAGATCGTCGAGCATTCCAAGAGCACCTCTGAACAGGTTGGCGGTATTTATCGCTACCTGACCATAGCAGGGGAGGATGGTACCTATACATTCCACCGCTTCTATGTAGGCATTACCATGATGAGTATTGCACCTGCTCAGTACGGCATTGGCTATAAGGCTGAGTTCTATGGTGATGATGCTGTCAAGAATGCCTTGCAGCAAACTGATACATTCGGCTATCAGCTGTGGATCGATGGCTATAATGCTGTTGTTCGTGATTATGATGCGGATCAGTTTGGTGTAAAGACCACATTGACTCTGCGTGTTTCTAATTTCCTGGATCCTGCTAAGGATGACGCCTTCAATGAAGAGAGAGCCAACCTGAAGGTCAATGCTACTGTATTTATTACCCTGGCATCCGGTGAAATGATTGAAACCGATGTTGTGGCATATTCCTTCAAGGAAATGACAGAATTGGCAACCAACCAGTATGAGGGCTATACTGCTGAAAAGCAGGAGGCTCTGGACCTGCTGGGTGCGCAATTTGAGTCCTTGATGTTCCAGTGGGCAATTCCTTTCATTCACCACGCAGGTGATGGCTGGATTGGTACTGATTCTATTCCTGACACCACTGGCAAGTACTACCTGACTCAGGATATCAGCGTTTCTTCTACCTTGAAGATCGCACCGGATCAGGAAGTTACTCTGTGTCTGAATGGTCATAAGATCACGGCATTTTCTCGTGTTTATTATGTTTCCGGTACGCTGAATATTTGCGATTGCTGCCATGCAAAGCCTGAGGCTGAGCAGGGTGCTATGATCGGCAACAGCACCGGCACCATGGGTGCTATCCTGTATATGTACCACGGTGGTACATTCAACCTGTACAGCGGTAATCTGACCGCTACCAAGACCACCTATACCCAGGGCGCTGTCATTGTTATGGGCGGCGACGCCGATAAATATGACAATGAAAATGACCAGCTGCAGACATTCAATATGTACGGCGGTAAGATCTACGGTGGTAAAGCTACCTCCAACGGTGGTAATATTTCCAGCGTTCGCCCCTGCCAGATCAATATCTATGGCGGTGAGATCTCTGGCGGTACTGCCGGTGAGTACGGCGGAAACATCTACCTGAAGGGTACTGCAAGTAATAAGTCCGTGTTGAACATCTACGGCGGTACCATCTCCAGTGGTACATCCGGCAAGAATGGCGGTAACATTTATGGCGCAGATACCTGCCAGATCAATATCTATGGCGGCACCGTTGAAAATGGTACTACCTTGGCAAACGGTGGCAATATTGCCTTGAATTGCGATGATCTGCACATGGAAGGCGGCGTGATCTCCGGTGGTAGTGCTGTATTTGGTGGTAACATTTTTGTTCCCGATACCGATAACACCCATCTGGGGCTTAATGGCGGTATCATTACCGGTGGTAGAGCTGAAACCCATGGCGGTAACCTGTACCTGAGAAGCTTGGGTAAGACTTCTACTTATACCTTTAATAATGTAACCATTTCTGATGGCTACGCCAAGTGTGACGGCGGTAATATGTATATCTTCACCGATATGCTTTACGCCAACTACACAGAAGAAGAGTTCGATGTTCTGCTGAACAACTGTACCGTTACCGGCGGTGAGGCAGGGGATATGGGCGACAGCATCTATGTGATGGAGGCTGACCTGACCATTTCCGGCAACTCTGTGATCCGTAATGAAAACGGTGAAAGCTTGTTCATTGGCACAGGTGAAACTGTGGAACTGAAGGATTTGGCATCCGGTGCTAAGATCTATGTTTCCATGGCTGTGCCCGGTACATTCACTGCGGATACTGCATACCTGAGCAATCTTTATGCAGACGATGCCTCTATGTATCTGGAAATCGTAGATGGCAATATTAAGCTGATCGACCAGACGATTCTGGCAAATGTACCGGAACTCAACGAATTTAGCGCTGGTTGGTACAGAGGTATCATTACACCTCAGGAGCCGATGCCTTTGGATGGCATGGGCAGCAACGATAAGCGTATGGAAAAGTGGGAGATCAAGACGCAGCTGGAAGCTGGCTTCACAGTCCTTGCTGACGAGACCGGTATTGAAAATGCCATTATGCTGGTTAGCGTGGACACCTTGTTTATCCAGAAGGAATTGTCTGACAACCTGAGCCAGGCTATTTCTGATGCTACCGGTATCGCAAAGAACCGCATTTTCTATTCTGGCTCTCATACTCATAGTGCAGTTGACCACGATGCAATTTTTGAGCAGACCAGAAATTATCTGGAAGACTTCTATGTCTACATGACCGACTACGCTGTGAAGGCTGTTGAGGATCTGGCACCTGCTACTATCCAGACCGCAGCCATCGATATTCTGGATGCTGAGGGTAATAGCTTGAATGCCTCTCGTCGTTTTATCGACGATGATGGCAATGCCTATTCCTCCGTTGATAATAAGACCACCTACGGTGATCCTAGCGGATTTGAAAGAGAGGCCGGCTCCGATCCCGAAATGCAGGTCATTCGCTTCAGCCGTACCGGCAAGGATGATGTGGTCATGTTCAACTATCAGGGTCACCCCTTCGGTTGGAATAGCTCCACCTACGGTCGTGTTTCCGCTGAAAACTGGAAGTACATCCGTGAAGCTCTGCAGGATAGTGTAGATGGCACCGTATGTACCTTCTTCATGGGTGCATCCGGCAACCAGGGTCATACCGATACCGCTATCCGTCAGAACATGGTTTCTGCTGTGGATCCCAGCATTACCTCTGCTTATGTCAGCAGTAGCACAACGGATTCTCTGATCGCAAACGGTAAGTTCGTGGCCAGCTATATCAAGTATGCTTTGGAGCATGCAACGGAAGTACAGCCCGGTGAATTGAAGGTAGTGAACCACACCGTTGAAATGGAGGATTACTATTTTACCAGTGCTGATCCTTACTACACCGGTAACGCAAACGATAAGCCTGACAGCTCTGCCTATAAAGCGATTGATTTTGATCTGAATGCTGTGTTGATTGCAGATTCTGTTGGTTTTATTACGGCTCCTTATGAGATGTTCCATGATAACGGAATTCAGATCAAGGACTTTGCTGAGGATCTGGGTATTGCTACCTGCTTTGTGCTGACTAACTCCATGGGCGAGAATAAGTACATTGCTTCCTACAATGCCTTTGATAACGATACTACCGACGATAAATATACCAGCTTCGGTGTTCGTACCGGTCGTTTCGTATGGGGTACAGCAGAGGCGCTGATTGAAAACTATGCAGATATGCTGGCTCAGCTGAAGGGTGTTGCAACTCCCGATACCATTTATAAGACCATCCATGTGGATGTGGTGGATCAGAACGGCAACCCTGTTCAGAATGTCATGATCGAGCTCATTGGCAATGGTGAGACTCGTAACTGCTCCAATGCTGACGGTACTGTTGACTACTATATCTATAAGGACGGCACATTCGGTGTGAATGTTGTTAAGTGTCCTGCAGGTTACAGCTACAACGGCGGTGTTGTGGAATTTGGCGATAACAATTCCGTCACCATTACTGTAACAGCTGAATAATTCCTCTAAAACAGCAAGGTGCTGTCTCCGGAAACGGGGACAGCACCACTTTTATGCAACAAAATGCAAGATGGCTTGCAAAAACATGCAAATACGAAGGATTCCTGTCTATTGTGTCAAAATGCATCCGATGGGCATATAATGATAAAAAAGCTTGTAAATACAGGGGATTTCCGTATTTTAATAAGGCTGGGCAACAGGTAATATTTGACTTATTTGTTAAAATTGACTGAAAGATGGTTAGTTTTGACTTGCATTTTGTATGATATTTTTGCCGAAAAAAGCTTGTATTTTCTTGAAGGTTTTGGTAGAATACAGGCAAGTTTTTTTAGGAGGTTTATCCCTATGAGTTATATTAAGGAGATTTTTGAGCAGGTTGTCGCACAGAATCCCGCACAGCCCGAATTCCATCAGGCGGTGGAGGAAGTGCTGGAGTCCCTGGCACCTGTGGTTGAGAAGAACGAAGCATTGTATCGCCGTGAAGCATTGCTGGAGCGTTTGGTGACCCCCGAGCGTGTTGTGATGTTCCGTGTTCCCTGGGTGGATGACCAGGGTCAGGCACGTATCAATAATGGCTATCGTGTGCAGTACAACGGTTCTATCGGTCCTTACAAGGGTGGCCTGCGTTTTCATCCCACTGTTAATTTGAGTGTTATGAAGTTCCTGAGTTTCGAGCAGAATTTCAAGAACTCTTTGACCGGTCTGCCCATGGGCGGCGCTAAGGGCGGTTCCGACTTTGACCCCAAGGGCAAGTCTGACCGTGAGATCATGCGTTTCTGCCAGAGCTTTATGACCGAGCTGTATAAGTACATCGGACCCGATGTTGACGTGCCTGCCGGTGATATCGGTGTTGGCGGTCGTGAGATCGGTTATATGTACGGCCAGTACCGTCGTATTCGTGGCGGCTACGAGGGTGGTGTTCTCACCGGTAAGGGTCTGAGCTTCGGCGGCAGCTTGGGTCGTACAGAAGCTACCGGTTACGGCCTTCTGTACCTGACTCGTGAGATGCTCAAGTGCAACGGTCACGACATTGCCGGTAAGACAATTGCTGTCTCCGGTGCCGGTAACGTGGCTACCTATGCCATCCAGAAGGCATGGCAGATGGGTGCAAAGCCTGTGACTTGCTCTGATTCCAATGGTTGGGTCTACGATCCTGATGGCATTGATGTGGAAGTGCTGAAGGACGTGAAGGAAGTACGTCGTGCTAGATTGACCGAGTACGTGAAGGCTCGTCCCAATGCTCAGTACCACGAGGGCAAGGGTGTTTGGTCTGTGAAGTGCGATGTGGCTCTGCCTTGCGCTACTCAAAACGAATTGTTCCTGGAAGATGCTAAGATGCTGGTTGCCAACGGCTGTATCGCCGTAGCTGAGGGTGCAAATATGCCCACTACCTTGGACGCTACCAAGTATCTGCAGTCCAATGGTGTCCTGTTCTGCCCCGGTAAGGCATCCAATGCAGGCGGTGTTGCAGTTTCCGGTCTGGAAATGGCTCAGAACTCCATGCGTTACAGCTGGACTGTGGAAGAGGTTGATAACAAGCTGCACCAGATCATGGTGGATATTTTCCACAATCTGGACAATGCCGCTCGTGAGTACGGCATGGAAGGCAACTATGTTGCCGGTGCAAATATTGCCGGTTTCTTGAAGGTTGCTAACGCAATGCTGGCACAGGGTGTCATCTAATCATACAACAAAATGCTGCTGTTCAATTAGAACAGCAGCTTTTGTGTTATTCTTTTGCAAATGCCATCAGCTTAGCGGCATCCAGCTTGTCGTAGTTCGCGATGAAGGTTGCCAGTTCCTTGGCAATGACTTTGGCACCGCCAATTTCGTTGCTTTCAATATTCAAAGGCAGCAGGGGATCGTGCAGGGACAGCCGGAGCAAGAACCAGCCGCTGCCAATATTTACACGCACACCCTCGTAATTGCTGGGAGCCAAGCTCCAGCCGGGTTGGGTCTGTGCATATGCGGTCAGTTCGTCAATGACCTGCTGACCATAGGGTCTGAAATCCTCCAGCAGAATATTCATGCGGAATTCCAAACTCTCAGCAGGTTCTTCCAAAGATGCAATGAGAGATTCCAGCGTGTAGCCCTCTTTTTTGCCACGAGCCAGTTCGATCAGCAGCTTTGTGACCAGATATGCGCCATCATCCAAGAAATAATTCTCCTTCAGCGCACCGTGACCGGAGGTTTCGATGGCCAGCTGGCTGTCCTGCCCTTGGTTGTTTAGTCGAATGGATTCGTTGATTACATTACGGTATCCACGCTTGAAGCGGTGATGAATACCGCCCTTTTCCTGGATAAACTTGGCAAGACCAGTGGATGTAATGGAGTCGGTAACAATGGTTGTACCGGGATGCTCACGCAGGAGGATCGCAGCCAGCATGGCAATAATGCGGTTTCTGTTCAGTTCACTGCCGTCAGAAAGCACAGCACCTGCTCTGTCTACGTCTGTATCGAAAATGATACCCAAATCTGCCTTGGCATCTGCCACGGCCTCCGTGATCGCAGCCATGGCGGTTTTATCCTCGGGGTTGGGAATGTGGTTGGGGAAGCTACCGTCGGGATCTAAGTAACGGCTGCCTTCGGTGTTTGCACCCAGGGGCTGTAACACCTTCTCGGCGAAGAAACCACCGGCACCGTTACCGGCGTCTACGACGATTCGCATACCCTCCAAAGGCTTTTCAAGGCCTGTGGCGGCACGAATCTTATCTGCCAGGATCTTTGCGTATGTATCCATAAATTCGCCGTTGATCAGCTTGCCGCAGGGCAGGTCTGTGGTCTGGTCAGATTCTGCATAAGTTAGGATCTGCTTAATGTCCTCTTTTTCCAAACCGCCGTTTTCTGTGAAGAACTTAAAACCGTTCCGGTTAAAGGGCAGATGGCTGGCGGTGATCATCACAGTGCCGTCAAATTTGTAGCCCTCCGTTACAGTTGCCATAAACATGGCAGGGGTACTGGCCATGCCGAAATCTGTGACTTGGATGCCTTGCTCTACCATGGCCTGGCAGATCCATCCGCACAGGGCAGGACCGGATAGACGGGAATCCCGACCCACAGCTACTCGCAGATCGCCCTTGCCGGTTTTTTCTTTTAGCCACAGCGCAAAACCACGACCAATATCCTTACATACAGCCTCCGTCAGATTGACATTCTGTCCTTCGATGCCCTCTAAAGCAACACCGCGAATGTCACTGCCGTTCTGCAGCTTCTTGTAATCCATGTCAATAAGCCTCCTGACAAATTTTTTATTATTGTACTATATTTTTCTTGGAGAATCAACGGATGATCTGTTCTTTTTCGTGTTTTTTTCTGTATTGTCCAGGGGTGACACCGGCAACCATTTTGAATTGACGAATCAGGTGATATTGATCGGTATAGCCCAAAGTCTCCGCAACATATTTTAGCGTCATTTCTGGATTGCTCAGCAACAGGACTTTCGCTCTGTCCACCTTGGCACAGACCATGTCTTGATAGGGAGTTGTACCAAACATAATTCGATAAACAGCGTGAAACCGGGAGGTGCTTAGGGCAAGCATGTCCGCCAGTTGTGCAATGGTGTAGTTCTTTTCCGGATGCGACAGGATTCGGCGCCGCAGACCGGCAATATTGACCTCCAAGGATTTGGGGACAGACAGCAGGGCTGTGGGATTCTTATAAGAGCGATGCAGCCAAATAAAGAATTCTGTCACATAGGCATCCAGCAGCTGCTCCCGATAGGGTTCTTTAGAAAAAAACTCTGCCTCGATCCTGCGGACTTTTTCGGAAATCTGATCGTGATTGCCCGGGGAAAACGGTACGTTAACAGGAAGATCGAACATTTCCTCCAGCTTTTCATCGGCGGTACGTATATGCAGCCAATTATGAATCAACGGTCCTTTGGAAAATAAATTATGCGCAATGTTGGGGGTCAGCAAAACACAATCTCCGGTCTTACATTCATAGGTTGTTTGCCCCAAAGTCAGTGTAACAGGGGAGAGATAATGGGCGAATATATAGTAATTTCGTCCATCCGGTCTGATAAGTGTATAGCCGGCATTTTTTGGAAAATCATGCCGTACGTCCTGTATTTCCATAGAAATCACCTCAGTTTGATTGTATAGGTGGCAAGAGTTTTTGTCAATAAAATAAGATATTCAACCATTTACTTAATGCATATTTTTTGATACGATTGTAATGGAAAAATGTACACTTAGATAGGAGGAATATTCATGAAACATATTACTCGTTTGTGTTTGCTGGTGCTGATGGTTCTGCTGGTGCAGTTTTTTGCGGTGCAGGCCATGGCGGGGGAGGCAATTCCTACCGTATATCTGGATGCGGTCAGCGGACAGGATACCAACGACGGTCTGACCGCGGATACCGCAGTCAAGACCTTGGATGCAGCCTATGGCAAGCTTTCTGCCAGAGGCAAAATCGTTCTGGTCACTGACTATACGATTACCATGACAGCAGAAAATCAGACCATTACTACAAAATCCCATAGCTATGAGGTTATTTTGACCGGTCAAACTGCGGACACAAAGCTGACCGTAGCCACCACGATGAAAAACCTCTATCTGGGTTTACAGGGCCCCACAACATTTGAAAATATCACCGTAAATGTGGACGGCACCTCTAATGCCTGTATTTATGGCAACGGCGGTCATGTGAAGATCGGTAATAATGTTAAGACAACCTCCACTACCAAGTTCAAGCTCAGCGCAGGTCCTCTGCGAACCGGCTATGTGGGTGATATGTCCCTGGAAGTAAACTCCGGTAACTGGCAGGATCTATGCGCCGGTGCTTATATGTATACCATGAACGGTAATGGCTCTCTGGTCATGAACGGCGGCTCCGTTGTGAATCTGGAGGTTACCTATAACGGCAAGCATACCGGCGATGTGTCCATTACCATTAACGGAGGTACGATCACCAATCTCTATGGCGGTTCCCGTCATAAAAACGGTGTGCTCACCGGTGATATTACTGTGTATTGGTATGATGGTACCATCACGAATCTGGATATTGACGGCTTAGGTACGATCAACGGTACATCCAAGCTGGTTAAGCCGGAAGCAAAGGATTTGGCGCTGCAATACGACGATCGCAAGGATCTGGCGAGCCTGGTGGGCTATACAGCTGGCAATGTGACCATTTCTAACGAGCAGGTTACATCCTGTCAAGTGGGTACGACTACCAAGGACGAGCATGTTATTATTTATGAAGATGGGAAGATCATTGCGACTGGTATCGGTACTGCAGATCTGAAGGTGGGCTCTGTGACCCATAAGGTGACAGTAACACCTGCCACCATCTCCATGTTTATGATTACCGGCCACTCCGTGGGCGCAGGTGACGGCGGTGCTATCGGTCAATCCGTGCTGTGCGAGGCAGGCCAGGTGTACAGCAGCCACCGGCCCTATGCCATTACCTCCGGCGAGGGCGGCCTTGGCTACGGTTCTGCAGTTCGTGCGGGTTGTAAGGATAGCAGCGGTAATACCGTGGATATTTCCAATCAGCAGCATCTGGATGCTTTCACCGCTGAGGGCGTGGGTACCACCGGTGAAGGCAGTGCTTTTGGCTATCAATGGAACAAGCTTACCGGCGAAAAGGTTTGGATCTTGAACTTCGCCGTGGGTGGTTCTTGCCTGAATGAATGGCAGACCGGCGTCAAGGGTCATGCCACTTGGACCGAGTATCATTATGATACTGCGATCAAGTCTTTTAGTTATGCGCAAACTGTGGTGAAAAATGAAATTGCTGCCGGACACTACACATTTGGACATATGGCAATGCTTTATCACAACGGTGTGAACTATTCCAACTATCCCGGCTGGACCTATGAAAAGATCGAAGCGGATTATGCCGCAATGTGGAACGGCTACAAAGCGGCCTTGGCTACCGATATGGATGGTGACGGCACAGAGGAGACTCTGGAGGGCTTGGGACTTGTGCCTTTCTATAATTTCCTTAACGAGTACGATGATCATTTTGACAAGCCCGCAGGCTATTACATGGCATCTTCTGCAGAGTACCCCGATGTGTTCCTGGCTTCCAATGTTTACTTTAACTGGATGCGCCTGGAAGGCTTGTCTTCTTTCCCTGTGCCCAACTACTCTGTGCAGAACGGCAGTACCTTGAAAGTGCCTGACAGCATTGCCCACGAAGCAAATGGTGGCACCAGCACCAACAGCGTGTTCTGTAAGGCTGACAATATGCATCCCACCCAGGTGGTACACAATGCCACCGGTATGCAATTGGCAAACAGCATGTACAGCTATTTGCACGATGCTCACGAAACTACATCCTTGACCCTGCAGGATCAAGCTCATAACCCTGTGAGCCATTTGGATTTAGTCGTAGGGGAGAGTAAGCACCTGGTTGCTATGATCACTCCCAATTGCAAGGGCAATGTGACCTATGAGGCTCAGGGCGCTGTATCCATTCAATATCCCCTGCAGGTGGTTGGTAATGAAATCGGTACAGGTACGATTATCGCCAGGGCAGGTGATACCATTCTGGCAACGGTGACCGTTACTGTCACAGAAAACACCCATGTCCATTGCCTTTGCGGCATGCAGGATGCTTGCGTTGAGTCCGTAAGCTGGACAGCCTGGGGCGACGATGCTTACGAGCAGAATGTGCTGCCTTTCTTGTCCGGTAACTATTATCTGGCAGCGGATATCACCGTTAACAAATCCATGCTTGCTGAGCCCGGGGAGACCATTCGCATCTGCTTGAACGGTCACACCATCAACACCGGCTCGGAGCGTGTTGCCAATAATCAAGGCAATATGCTCATTACCGATTGCGCAGAGACCCAGGGCACTTTGACCAGCCAATATTCCAGCAAATATGCCCAGATCCTCTATAATTACAGCGGGGCACAGCTGGATATTTACGGTGGCAATCTGATGCCTGCCGGTCAATGCGAGTGGGGCGGTGCAATTTTGAACCACGGCACTACCAATGTGTACGGTGGTCATATCTACGGCGACACCAATGTGAAAAACACGCTGGAAGCCCGTGGCGGCGCGATCTATATCATTGCCGGACAGGTGAATCTGTATGGTGGCACCATTTATGGCGGCAATGCTACCAAGGGCGGCGCGATCTATATGGACAGCAGTAAGCTGGTCATCGACGGCGCAACCATTATTGGCGGCGAGGCCAGCATGGGCGGCAACATTTATGCAGACCATACCTCTGTGATCGAACTCAAGAGCGGTGCGATTACCCAGGGTTACGCCAGAAACCAGGGCGGTAACATCTATATGTACACCTCTGCAAAGGATGGTGTGGGCCGCAATAGCAAGTTTACAGTATCCGGCGGTGAGATTTCCATGGGTACTGCGAAAGATCGTGGCGGCAATATCTTCGTAACCACCGGTACCAGCGACCCCGGCGCTTGTAAGATCGAAGTGATTGGCGGTCAGATCTTGGGTGGCGAGGATAATATCATTCTGCGTAATAACGGACAGCTTCTGGTTCAGGGCGGTGTCATTACTGCAGATGGCTTTAGCGTACAGTTTGAAAAAAGCTCTGCGTCTGCACCTACCCCTTGTTTGACCCTGCAGGATAGCTTTACCTTAGGCACGGTGTATATGGAAGCTGCAGAAAAGGGACTGATTTGCCTGGCATCAGAAACGGTCAGCCCTGTAGTGCTCATGGGTACACCCAGCGTTCGTTTCTATGGCAGCGACGATACTCATGTTTTAGGTGCTGTGATCGACCGTCTTAGCTTGAGCCCTGCCGTGAGAGGCTTTGGCTATAAGGCATCCTTCCAAATGGATGAAGCTACAGAGAAAATGCTTACAAGCCAGGGCTATACCCTGTGGTTGGAGGGGGGCAATACTGTGACCCGCAATGCCCACGACATCCAAAATGAGATGACCCTGCGGCTGAAGAATATTGATATTCAAAACTATGGATCTGCCAAGGTTAGCGCAAAGGTCAGCATGCAGCTTGCTAACGGTCTGTGTGTGGAAAGCGAAACCGTCAACTACAGCATGCAGGATATGGTAGAGATGATCTCTGCGGATCTGACAAAGTATGATGCTACCCAGATTCAATCGGTTCAGACCATGCTGGAGGGATATACCGCTGTTGAAAGCTGGAATATTCCCGAACTTCTGGCATGGAATCAGGAAATATAATGGAAGTGTTTGTATGAATGATACCATTAGAAATTTATTATATGATGTGAAGCTGCCCAAGTTTGTGCGGATCAAGCAACAGTTTGATGCCACCTGTATTCCCAAGGAGCAGATTGCTCAAGTGGTCTATTCGCAGCTGTCTCAGCCTCAGATCGCTGAGAAAATCAAGCCGGGTATGTCCGTGTGTCTGACGTGCGGCAGCCGAGGCATTGATAATATTGTTGCCATCACAAAAGCGGTTGTGGACTTCTGTATAGCACAGGGCGCCCATCCTTTTGCTATACCGGCTATGGGTAGCCACGGCGGTGCGACGGCCCAGGGCCAATTAGATGTGTTAACATCCTTTGGTATTACAGAGGAAAGTATTGGTTGTCCCATTCGATCTTCTATGGAAACGGTCTGCATCGGTCATACCGATGAGGGACACCCGGTGCATATTGACCGCTATGCAGCTGAGGCAGATGGTATCATTCTGATCAATCGTATCAAGCTGCACACATCCTTCCGTGGAGAGTACGAAAGCGGCCTCATGAAGATGATGGCCATTGGTTTAGGTAAGCAGAAGGGCGCGGAAACCTGTCATGCTGAGGGATTCCCAAGAATGCACCACATGGTTCCTTTGTTTGGTAAGGTGATTTTGGAAAATGCACCTGTGGCTTTTGGCTTGGGCATTCTGGAGAATGCCTTCGACAAAACCGCCCAATTGCACGCACTCACACCTGCGCAGATCATTACAGAAGAACCCAAACTTTTAAAGGTGGCGGCATCCTTGATGCCTTCCCTGGGATTTGAAAGCTGTGATGTGCTGGTTGTGGATGAGATCGGTAAAAACATTAGTGGCTGTGGCATGGATCCCAATATTTCCGGTGTGTTTGCGACTCCGGGAATGACTGGTGGTATCAGCGCCCAGAGACGGTGTATTCTGTCCTTGACAGAAGAGACCCATGGCAATGGTTATGGAATGGGTGCAGCAGATGTGGTGACCCAACGGCTCTATGACCAGCTGGATCTGGATATGGTTTATCCCAATTCCATTACATCCACTTCTCTGGGTTTTGCAAAAGTGCCTGTGATCGTGGATACAGAGGAGAATGCCATTAAGCTGTGCATTCGCACATGTCACCGGATTGACAAGGACAATCCGCGTATTATCCGTATTAAAAACACATTGGAACTCAGCGAGTTTGAAATTTCGGAGGCTATGATCCCGGAAATGAAAGAGAATATGGTAATCATCTAAAGAACAGGGAGCCATCCGGCTCCCTGTTCAGAGTGTCAAAAAAGCCGTCAATCGTCAAAACACAGGTTTTGATGATTGGCGGTTCGTTTTGCACCGCAAGTATTTCGATGCGTCATTGCGAGCCAGTGCGCACACTGGCGTGGCAATCCGTTCTCCTAAAATGCTTGCTACGCAAGGTGTTTTGACTTGCTTCACAACTCGAACCTCTCGAGTATCCACATACACTTCGGGTTCGAGTTGCTTGCCTTGACGGCTTTATTGACCTCTGCCAGTCTGTCAAAAAAGAGTTTTTTCGACAGACTGAACAGGGAGCCATCCGGCTCCCTGTTAATTTTCGTTATAGGCTTTACGGAATGCGCTGGGGGAGATGCCGTAATGCTGCTTAAATGTTCTGGAAAAATGGTCAACATCTGTGAATCCCACTCGTTCTGCAACTTGAGAGATGGAAAGATTGCCCCGATTCAATAGATTTCGTGCTTTTTGGACACGGAGCATATTCAGATATTCCACAACGGTCTTTCCGGAGTTGCGCTTGAATATGGCACATAAATAGTTGGGGTGCAGATGCACATGCTCGGCCAGCTCTGCAAGGGTGATTTTAGATCGATAATTCGCATCCATATACTGAATGCATGCGCGGGTTGCGTCGTGGCTTTTTTGCAGGTCTCGCTTCTGACTCATGGTTTTGCAGGCAGGCAAGATCTCCAGGCAAAAGGTGAGTAGAGCGATAAATTGCTGATTCTGATTACCCTCTATAATCTGTAAAATGGCTTCTTTGGCTTTTGACGTTAATCCCTGCTCGGTAGTAAATTTATCTGGGATCATTAATGTGCCGGATTTTAGGGGTTCTACAAATGAAAGCTGAAAGAAATGATTATCTGGCATTTGGATCAAATCCATGGAAAATCGAATGCTCCAATACGTTCCATAGGCGGCAAGGGAACGGATTGCGTGGATTCGGCCTGTGGGAATCAAGCAGATTTCGCCTTCATTGAGAATAAAATTTCCGTTTTCACTGTATATTTCATAAGTGCCTTCCTGGGCATATAGCATTTCTGGCTCTGGGTGCCAGTGGATGTTTACGTAGCTTTCCATGATTCGACGAATCGGGTAGCTTGTGGCCTCAAGGGGAAAGGAAGGGTTGTTAAACTTTCGATAAATTCGAATAGGTTTCATGCGCAACCTCCAATACTTAATAAAAAGCGGCTAAACCTTAAAAAAAGCCGTTGTTTACCTGATTGTAACATATTACAATGTAAAAGACAAGATATATTCTTGTATTGTAAGTTTATTCCAAAATACATATCGAATTGTACGGAATTCGATAAAAATCAGGAGGAAAAAACCATGAACAAGTTAAAGCTATTGCTTCCTGTTCTGCTGTTGGTTGCAATTTTATTTGCATTGCCTGTGGCAGCGGCAGGAGATGCGGAGACAATGACCGTTTATGTGGATCAGACCAATGGTCTGGATACCAATAACGGCTTGTCTGAAGCAACTGCAGTTAAGACGCTGGATGCGGCTTATGTGCTGTTAAACAACAGTCTTGCGAATGACGGTACCGGCACCATTGTGCTGGTCAGCGATTATACCCATACCTTTGCTTCGCAGTATGAAAAAATCTCTACCTCTGTTACCAAGCATTCTTTTGAGGTGGTGATCACCGGTAAAACAGCGGCTACCAAGCTGCTTTTGAGCCGCACAGCCGGTACCGGCTATTTCTACATGACCGGTCCTACCACCTTCAAGAATTTGCACATGGGTCTGGCTTCGGGATGTAATCAGTATACTATGTTCCAGGGTGCAGGTGTAAACGGCAAGTTTGTGATCGGCGAGGGCGTTACCACACCCAGCTCTGCAACCTTGCGTCCTTGTTTGAGCGCTGTACCCAGCATTACTTCTGCCAACACAGAGAGCTATGCCGGTAAGGCTATTTATATGGAGATCAATTCCGGTGATTGGAAGAGTGTTTATGCAGGCGCATATGCCCATGCTTGCCGCGGTAATGCGACCCTGGTTATGAATGGCGGTTCTGTGAATAAGATGTCTGCTATTTATAATAAGGTCTTTTCCGGCAATGTGAACTTTGTTTTGGCCGGTGGCACTATTGCTGAATTCTGCACCAGCGCTGCAAATGCTGCCGGTACTGTTACCGGAGATGTTACTACCACCATTAAGGGTATGTATCCTAGCAAGATCTCTAACTATGGTGCGGTTAACGGCAATAAGTACATGGATCTGGAAAATGCCAATGTGGCGCTGCCTTCCGGCGCCCATACCTTCCGTAATGTATCTGGTGGTACTTTGACCATCGATCCTACATCCACCATTGCTGTGACCGGTTCTGTGACCGGCACAACCACCATTAACTTTGACGGCGATGCTGCTACCGGTATGGCCTATGTGTCTGCACCGGGGTCTACAGCGGACAATGCCTTTGTTTTTGATGGCACGACCGCTACTGTTGCTGTTAATAATGGTGTTAAGACCTGGACCACTGCCGGTGAGTATGTGTTCAAGGGCTTAGTTCTGACCGTTAATAACAGCAATTATAAGGTTACCTTGTACAGCGGCCTGTCCGGCTCTACAAAAATCGAGCCTACAGAGGTTGTGACCGAGAATGGCTTGGTGAAGTATTACTTTGAGGGCTTGGCTGCAGGCAACTACCGTACCAATGTTTCCCGTAGCGGTTTCTATACCATCAACAAGGCTCGTGTATTCACTGCTGAACAGATGGCTACAGAAACTGTTATTGATGTGTCTACCGAAAAGCGCATCTTTGATGGCAGTTCTGTTGCTGATTACCAGGGTATCACCGTTAAGGAATTTACTGATGCTATGATGGCTATGCTGACCAATAAGGAGGCAGCCTGGTATCAAAATTATTCTCAGTATTTGACCACTCCTGTATTTGCTGAGGGCAAGAAGCACCAGCAGACAACCCAGGAGGAGATGGAATCCTATATTGCCGGTCTGGACAAGCCCGATGACAATATGTATGTTTACAGCATCGGTGAGTCTGCAGAGGGTAAGAATATTCCAATTGTGATCTTCTCTTTGACAGATCTTTCCGGAGCTGAGACTCTGGAAGAGGCTGCCGCTTTGATCCGTGAAAACAAAAAGCTGAATGTTCATTATCAAGCACAGGTTCACGGCAACGAGCCTGCCGGTGGTGAGGCAGCTTTGGCAACCATTGGCAGATTGAATTCAGACTACGGTGATCGTCTGCTGGAGAAGATGAACATTTATGTGATTCCTCGTCTGAATCCCGATGGTTCTTATGATTATGTTCGTGTATTCCCCGGCAATGGACTCAACGGCAACCGTGATTATCTCATGGCGCGATCTGTAGAGATCCAGGCACAGCATTATGTGTATAACCTGTTTTTGCCTGAGCTGGCCATAGATGGACACGAATATACTGTTGACAATGGCAATAATAACCAGGCCTATAAGGACATGATGATGGCCGGTGGTTATAATGGCAACAGTGGTGAGGAATTCGTAAAGTTCACCGAGGACATGATCATGGGTGTGATCCCGGATCTGAAGGCGCAAGGCCTGGATTTTAGCTTCTACACCAATATTACCAACAATGATTATAGCGTTTCCGGCACCATGTACGCAGGCCTGCGCGGCTCTGTGAGCTTCCTGCTGGAAAGCCGCGGTATTTCCTTCGGTAACCATACCATGGATCGTCGCGTTATCTCCCATCTGGTTACCCTGGAGAACATTTTCGAGTATGCTTATACCAATACCGAGGATGTACGGGCTGTCTCCAATGCAGAGCGTCAGCGCATTATCAGCAATGGTTTGACCTATGAAGACACCGATACGCTGGTGGTTGCCCACAAGAAGGTCAGCGATGAGCGGCTGAACCATGTGACCGATAAGTTCAGCTATTTGACCGGACAGAAGACCGGTACAATCGAGGTTGTGCCCACTAAGTATGTGGCAGATGTTACCCGTGTGCGTCCCACCGCTTATGTGATTCCTGCGGGACAGGAATGGACACAGCAGGTTTTGGAACTGTTGGATCTGCATGGCATTTCCTATTCCTTCTACGAGGCCGGTACTGCCATCAACCTGCAGAAATATCTGGGTACAACCGCCGGTGCAACCTTGAGCGAGGAACAGGTTGTTGTATTTGGCAAGGGCGCATATGTTATGACTATGAACCAGTCCAGCGCCTTGATTCTGACCTCCTTGATGGAGCCGGATCTGAAGAACGAGTATTTTGAGGAAACCGACAGCGGCAACACCAACATTTACGGTAATCTGGCGCAGCTGCAGGTCGTTCCCAACGATGGCGCAGGATTCCCCATTTACCGTTATATCCATGACCTGAATGCAGAAGGCAAGATTGATACCACCGAGGCTCCCAAGGTAGAATACAAGGTCTATATCCACAGCGAAAACGGTCTGGATACCAACGATGGCTACAGTGAGGAAACTGCCGCCAAGACCATCGACTATGCCTTTGCACAGTTGAATGCCTTGATGGCCAATGCTCCCGAGGGCACAACCGGTACTGTGGTATTCCTGGATCTATACGAGCTGGGCGATAACGCCTATATTTTCCCCGCACATGATTATCCCGTTGTTCTGACTTCTAAGACCGGAGCTGAGGGTCTGGCAAAGAAATATTTGAAGGACAATGCCTGGTTTGCTTTCAGCGGTGACGTGACTCTGGATAACATGACCATCTGGCCCTCCGGCGGCAATGACTATTATTACATTTTTGCAAATGGTAACAATCTGACGGTAAATGCCAATGTCACAACTAAGGCAAGCTCCCAGGGTAAATATTTTACAATTTCTGCAGGTGCTTATGCTGATTCCTGGGTGAACGCCAACTCCGAAAATCCGTTACCTGTGTATAACACATTGGAGATCCTGGGTGGTACATGGAAGTATGTGTACGGCTCTAGCTACACTGGCAATGCAAAGGGCAATCCCCAGGTCATTGTGGAAAATGCCTCTATTTTGGGTTATATGCCCAGCTATGCAGCTACCACCAATGGTCATGTTACCATTACTATGAAAAATACTGTGGTTCGGGATGGCATGATCTATCTGGGCAATGCCAATAAGCGGAATTTGACTCATTCTACTGTGATCCTGCAGGAGGGTGTGGATGTTAAGACCATCTATACCGGTAGCCGTGATGCAGGCAATGTGAGCAAGAATGCTACTATTGTTGTGGATGGCGCAGATATGACCGGTATTGAGATCGTCCAGGGAGCAAAGAATGCCACTGGTACTGTAGGCAAGAACATTCTGGCCTATAAGAGCGGTACTATTGGCAAGATCGTCGGTTATGACGAGGTGCAGGTCTATGTAGACGGTCAGTTCTATGCCCTGAGCGCTGCCATGACAAATTTGAGCCTGGAGCCTGCAAAAACCGGCTTTGGCTACAAGGCAGCCTTTACCTGTGACGATGCCATTAAGAGCATGATCGTCAGCCAGGGCTTTAGCCTGTGGATCACCGAGGATATTGTTGTAAACCGCAGTATGTCTGCTTTCCAGGCAAATATGACTCTGCGTTTGAAAAATTTCCTGATCGAGGAATATGGCTCCGCAAAGGTCAACGCCAAGGTTTATGTGGAACTGAGCAACGGTTTGATCATTGAAACTGAGGTCGTTTCCTACAGCATGCAGGATATGATCGAAATGATCGCAGCGGATCTGCCCAGCTATACCGATGTGCAGATTCAGTCTGTTCAGAATATGCTGGCTGGATACCCTGTTGTTACCAGCTGGAATATTGAGAACCTGCTGGCTTGGACTCCTACAGAAGAAAACTAATCCCATAGTAAAAGCCCCAAACCAATCGGTTTGGGGCTTTGTCGAAATTTGTCGATAAATAATGAGCCGTTCCTAGTTGAAAAAATGGGAGAAATATAGTATTCTTTAGGTCGTGGGGGTGATGCCGTGCCAAAGGTATATTTAATTGAAAGTGTTCCGATGATTTGCGAGAAATATATAAAGGCGATGTCTGATAGCTGTGAGATTATGGTGTGTTCTCATGTGGATAATGCCCTGGAGGAAATTTTGTTATTCCGTCCGGATCTGCTGGTGCTGGATATGTCCATGCCAAATTTGGACGCATTTGCCTTGGTGGATCACACCTATATGCTGGGAGTTCGCCCAAAGGTGCTGGCGAGCACATTGCTCCTTGGCGGTAGTCTGGAAGAGCGATTATACCGCTACGATATGGGAACGGTATTACTCAGACCCTTTACTGTTGACTTCTTAGCCAAAGCATCTATGGATATTCTTTTGGATTTGGAAAATGATGAGCATTCGTCCTTGCGTCGAATTGCCAATAATCTTCTGCTGATGATGGGATTCCGTTTAGATCTGCAAGGATACCGATATCTGCTGGAGGCCGTGGTATTTGCCGCAGTACACATGGATTATAAGGTTACCGGAGAGTTATATCCATATGTAGCAAAGAGATGTGGCGTTAATTATGCAGTAGTTGAACGAGCCTGCCGCAGTTGCCTGGAAAAGGCATGGAAAAATCGGATTGAACGGGTATGGGATCTGTATTTCCCCAAGGGTCGCAACCATAGATCCCGCCCTATCTCTAATGGTGTATTTATCAAGAGAATGGGTTATGCCGTCTACGAGAGCTACAGTTATAGAAACAATCAACAAGCTGAATAATAAACTTGACCCCACCGATTGGTGGGGTTTCATTTATGCAAAAAACTTGTAAACCAGCAGAGCGATCTGACAGACAATGATCAGCGGCAGACCAATAGAGAATTTCTTGTGGCGGGTCTTGTGCCGAATGAGGATCATGGTAAACAAGATAGCAAAAGAGCCACCGAGAATGGCAATTGTGAACAGATTTACTTCTGAAATTCGGCTTAATCTTTTTCTGGCACGGGATTTATCAACAATCATAAGAAGCATGCCAAGTGCATTGATTATTATCAGGTACATAAAAGATAATGGTAGCATAAATAAAAATCCTTTTATGGAGGTAGTTTTGTGAAAAAATTGATGTATTTGTTGTGTTTGGTATTGTTGCTGGTGGGATGTAGTGCGGAGAAATCCTACGAGACCATGGGCACTCTGTCACCGGAACCAGAGAAGGCAGCGATGATGAATATCAAGCTGGAAGTGCCTGAGGATGCTGCTGCCCATGTGATGGGGACGGAGCAGGAAGGCAGGATCTATTTTGGCGCAGATTACACCCTATGTATGCAGGTGATGTATGCCGGCGATCTCAATCAAACCTTGCAGGAATGTACAGGGTTTGAACGGGAACATCTGGATATTCTGGAAACCAAAACAGCCCTATATAAACGTTACGAGGCAGTATGGACAGGAGTAGGGGAAGGCGGTGACCAGCTGGGACGCATTGCAGTTCTGGATGACGGGAATTATCATTACGTCCTTACAGCAATGGCAGATGCGCAAAATGCAGGCAAGCTGAGCCAAACATGGCAACCTATTTTCCAATCTTTTGGACTGCAGCCTAATAATGACGCATAGCGTCCAGGCAAAGTTGCTTGCATTGGTCGATCACCGATTGCGGGTGAAGGATGGTTGCCTTGTCACCGAACCCAATTACCCAGCTTAGAAACATAGGGGATACCGCCACAGGTACAGTGACATTGAAATATTCGTCCCCATCGGGAATCACCATCATAGTTCTGCCGAACTTATCAAACACAGCGTTTAATAAGCTGCGGTGGAAACGCATTTTTACAGTAACCGCATCGCCGGCGAACATCTGAAATCGTTTATTGGCGTGCTCAATCAGTGCCTTGCCGGTCAACTCCGGACAGGGAGTACGAGACTCGCTGGTGATCTGAATCTCCGCCATACGATCCACACGGTAGGAGGTGATGCCATGGCGATCGGATAAAGCCAGCAAATAGCAATTTTCGTTGTCCTGGCACAGGCCGTAGGGACTTGCAATATATTCTTTATCTCGATATGCTCTGTTACCCTTTAAATCCCAATCGAAATAACGGAACTGAATCTTTTTGTTTTGAGCGATGGCATCCTGGATACTGTCTACACTGTATAGGATAGTCTCGTTCATGCTCTTGACCCGCCCGGAAACCACCACATGTCTGCTGATCAGGGATGCATCATGCTCATTGCATTGTTGGCAAAGTTTCTTGATTAGCTCGTGGGATTTCTTTTCTGTCAGGTATCGGCTGGATTGTACTGCGTCAATAAGAAGCTTCAATTCGGAAGGCTCAAAGATTCGGGAACCAATATAATATCCGCCGTTCTTGCCTGGAATGGTGATAATATCCACACCGTAATCCTGCAAAGCACGAACATCAGAATAGATGGTTTTACGATCACAAGCAATACTATGATGGTAATCTAGCATGTGAATCAATTCTTGAGCCTTAATGGGATTATTTTCATGGGAGTTTTTCTCAAGATAATCCAGGATGTACAGAATCTTCAGTTTTTGATTTTCTGACTTTGGCATAGAAAAACCTCCATTTCATAATTTTGCTAATTATAACATAGATAGCACCTTTTGTGAATACCAATAATTGAGATTTGATTTTTTTTTCAAAATATGGTATTGTATGGTACAAAGGAGGTGACCCCTATGGGAAAGATAGAGGCTATGGCCACATTTACCAATGTGTATATTACCATTCTGCGTTGGATGCTTCCTGTGTTGGTGGCCATCCTGTTGGTACGTTGTATTCGCCCATTGTTATTCTTCCGCAGAGAGCCGGAGATCTGGGCGTGGCTTTGCTTGCCCGGAGATCGTAAGATCCCGGTGACTCATTGGGAGAGTGTCATTGGCAGACATCCTAAAAGTGATATTGTATTGAATGTTTCTACAATTTCCCGCACTCATGCGGTACTGACTCGGTACGATGACGGAAGCTGGACCATTTCTGATGCGGATTCTGCAAGTGGAATCCAGGTCAATGGTATCAAGAAAAAAATTGCGGCGATCACCCAGGAAGATACATTCACGCTGGGCGGTGTGACTATGCATATTAAGCCCATTTCCCGTCGGCAGGAGAAACGCCTGGCGCAGCTTCGTACCAAGGTTTCCACATTCTTCGGCAGTTTCTTCAATGTGATTCTGCTGACAGCGATCCAGTTTTTCTGCGCCCTGGGCTTTTTGCTCACAGCGGAAGCTGGAGAGTTTACCTCGATCCTTATGGGGTTTGGTGGCATTATCATTGCGGAATGGATTTTGCTCTTTTTCTATATTACCATTCGCAGAACAGCCTTTGAGGTGGAAACACTGGCATTTTTCTTATGTACCATGGGTATGTCTGCCATTGCAGCCGTTTGTCCTGGCGAAGCCATAAAGCAAGTGTTTGCTATGGGCTTGGGTATAGGGTTGTTCTTGACAGTAGGTTGGTCTTTGCGTGATTTGAACAGAGCCAAGATCATTCGCTACATTGCAGCAGTGGCAGGCATTGGTATGCTGGTGGCTACATTTATGTTTGGTACGGAGATTAAGGGCGCCCGTAACTGGATCTTTATTGGGTCTTTTTCCTTCCAGCCTTCCGAACTGAGCAAGGTCTGTTTTGTGCTGGTTGGTGCATCTGCCTTGGAACGAATCGTGACCAAGCGGAATCTGTTTTTATTCATTGCCTATTCGGCTATGCTGGTAGGCTGTCTGGCACTTATGAACGATTTTGGTACAGCGCTGATCTTCTTTGGAGCGTTTCTTGTGATTGCATTTATGCGTTCCGGCTCTGTTGGAACGGTGGCGTTGGCTATTGCGGCATTGGTATTTGCAGGTGTTCTGGCCTTGAAGGTTGCGCCCCATGCGCTGGATCGGTTCGATAATTGGCGACATATCTGGGAAGATCCGGATGGCAACGGCTGGCAGCAAACCAGTGGTTTGGTTGCCATGGCTTCTGGTGGCTTGCTGGGTCTTGGTCCTGGTCAGGGCTGGTTAGGCAATACTCGTGTATTCTCCCGGGATGCCGATATAGTCATTGCGACATTAGGCGAGGAATGGGGTCTGATCATGGTTATATTTATGATTCTGGCTGTGATCACGCTTGCTGTGTTCTCCATTCGTTGTGCCTCCGTAGGCAGAAGCAGCTTCTTTACCATTGGTAGCTGCGCTGCTGCTAGTATTTTGCTACTACAGGCCATCCTGAATGCCTTGGGTACGGTAGATGTGCTACCCTTTACCGGTGTGACCTTCCCGTTCTTGTCCAATGGTGGTTCCAGTATGATCTGTACCTGGGGTTTGCTAGCCTTTATTAAGGCGGCAGATACCCGACAAAATGCCAGCTTTGCAGTACGTATCAGCAAGCAAGGAGGGGATGAGGATGAATAGAATTGCAGCACGTGCATGGGTTGTGGCTATCCTCTCCGGCATCTTACTTGGAGGCTTCATCTTCTTTGTGGTGGAGTTTATGCAAAAGAGTTCCCAGTGGGTTTTGAGTGAGAACTCGCCCTTTGTGGATAATAATCAACAGTTGTCTGAAGAACAGCGTACACTGGATTATGGTACAGTTGTAGACAGAGACAGCAGAATCCTTGTGAAGCTGGATGAAGGTCGTGTATATAGCCAGGATGCGGATATTCGCAAAACCTCCATTCACTGGATTGGCGGCAGAGATGGTAATATCTCTGCTCCGTTGCTGGCGGCATTTAAAAAAGAAATGCTGGCTTACAACACCTTAACCGGAACGTATAGCTATGGAGATTCTAGTCCTGTTACCAGGCTGACATTGTCATCCAAAGTTCAAAAGGTTGCATTGGAGGCGATGGGTAATTATAAGGGAACTGTAGCGGTCTATAATTATCAGACCGGAGAACTGCTGTGTAGCGTGACTACACCCACTTTTGATCCCGATAATGTTCCTGCGGACCTGGAGACAAATCCCAGTACGGACGATGCCTATTATAATAAATTCATCCAGTACCACTATACGCCCGGTTCGATTTTTAAGATCGTAACTTTGGCGGCGGCAATGGAAGAATTGGACGATTTAGATTCCATGGAATTCTCCTGCGCAGGTAGTTATACCATGGGTGTGGACAAGATTACCTGTACCGGTACGCACGGTAAGCAAAATATACAGGAGGCATTCCGCAATTCCTGTAACTGCGCATTTGCCCAACTGTCCGAGGTGCTGGGTACGCATACGCTGGCTAAGTATGTCGAACAATTTGGGATTACTAAAGCGATTACCTTTGATGGCATTACAACGGCGGAAGGCCGTTTTGATACGGATGCTTCTGCGGTTAACGTTGCATGGAGTGCCATCGGTCAGTTCAATGATGAGATAAATCCCTGTGCATTCTTGACATTTGTAGGTGCGATTGCCCGTGGTGGGCAAGGGTTGTCTCCTTATGTGATGGATAGAATCAGCGTAGGTGACAATGTGACCTACAGAGGTTCTGCAGAACTCAACACCAGAATTATGACTCCTCGAACTGCTCAGCGGCTGCAGGAGTTTATGCGTAGTAATGTGGCAGATAAATACGGAGATTGGAATTTCCCGGGCTTGAAAGTTTGTGCAAAAACCGGCACCGGTGAGGTTGGTGGCAATAAGAAGCCCAATGCAATGCTTACAGGATTTGTAGCAGATGCACAGTATCCTCTGGCATTTATTGTCTGTGTAGAGGATGCTGGTTTCGGTCAATCCGTTTGTGTTCCTATTGCATCCAAGGTTTTGGCAAGCTGTAAGGAAGTAATGGACTCGTGATAATTTGAATTACCCCCTGCATAGGATATATGCAGGGGGTGCTTTTATGTGTCGGTATAATTTTCTCTGGGGCTGTTGCTTTATATCCTTTGGTGCGGGCATCTTGATGGGTCTTTGGCTTGACGGCGGTTTTTTTTGCTTTTGTTTTGCGTTGTTTATGATGATGCTGGGGTATTTTACCTTGAAAAACAAGCATGGATAGCATAAACCTGTCCCAAGGGGCATAGGTTTAATTAGGTCTGTGAAATAAGGAGTGAGTGGCATGGAATTGCAATTTCAAAAAGAATGTCTGCCCTGTATGCGGCAGGTGCTGGAGGATATACGTGACCAAGAATTGACACAGGAGATTCGTTTGTCTGAAGGCCAGCCGGATATTGGCAATGTGGTTGGTGTTTGGGGACAGGTGTTGATCCGGGGAAAACAGTGGGAGGATGAACGGATTGGTGTTGGCGGTGGGGTACAAGCGTGGATCTTGTACAGCTGCGGGGAAACAGGTGCTTTACAAACGGTTTCTTGCTGGATGCCCTTTCACCAGGATTGGGATCTACCGGCAACCACCCGTGAAGGAAAAATATGGATCATGCCGGAGTTGCGGCAGATGGATGCCAGGGGCATATCCGAACGAAAAATTATGGTTAGAGCCAATTTGAGCCTGCTGGCAAAGGTACTTTCTCCCTGGGAGGCAACAACATACAGCCCCATGCAAGTGCCGGAGGATGTCAATCTGAAAATACAAACAGAGCCTATGCTGATTCCTACAGAAATGGGAGAAAAATCCTTTGTATTGGATGAAGAAATTGCTGTTCCGCAAGATCAGCCACCGGTGGAGCAAATTATCCATGCATCTTTAGAGCCCCATATCAACGAAAGTAAGGTTATGGCAGGTAAATTGGTATTTCGGGGCGGAGCAGATCTGTGCGTTCTGTATGAGAACAATGGCGCATTGCATAAATTTTCTGTAGATTTACCCTTTGCGCAGTATGGTGAACTGGAAAATGAATTCGATCCCGATGCCGAGGTCTGGATCTGTCCAATGTTGACCAGCTTTGAATTGGAGAGTGGTGAAAATCATACTCTGCGGCTCAAGGCTGGGATTACAGGTCAATACATGGTCTACGATTGTAGACGGCAACCCTTGGTTGTGGATGCCTATAGCACAACTCGCCGAGCAGAAATTCAAAACGACACCTTGGAATTACCCGTGGTTTCGGATTATAAGCACTGGGAGATGGATATGGATTGGTCATGGAATCAAGAAGGAGATCCTATTGATGTAACCTTCTATAGCGACCATCCCAGAGAGGAAAGAGATGGTAGCCAGTTGAGCGGACGTTTCCAGGTGCTGTGGAAGGATGCAGAGGGTGTTGTACATACTAGTAGCCATAAATGGGAACAATTCCTACCGGAAAACGGTGTGTACATCTGCGGTGTGACGGATGTGTCTGCTCGCGGGGCTAGAGTGCGTCTCTGCCGGGCGAAAGAAGTCACAGAAGATGTGGAGATTATATCTGGCCTACGGCTTTCTGAGGCTGTTCAGAAAGATCCTAATCGTCCCAGCTTGATTTTGCGAAGAATGGGCAAAGACAGTCTGTGGGACTTGGCAAAACGCACCGGCTCTACGGTTGCATCTATTATGCAGGCAAATGGCCTGGAGACAGATCCGCAAACAGGTGATATGATCATGATCCCAATTCCATAAAATAATCCGGGATGCAACGCGCATCCCGGATATTTTTATACGTTGAACAGGAAGTTGACGATGTCGCCATCCTTCATGATGTATTCTTTGCCTTCGCTGCGCACCAGACCCTTTGATTTTGCGTTGGCCATAGTGCCGCATTCCTTCATATCCTCAAAGGCAATGACCTCAGCACGGATAAAGCCACGCTCAAAATCGGTGTGGATCTTACCAGCTGCCTGGGGTGCTTTTGTACCCTTTTTGATGGTCCAGGCACGGCACTCATCGCTGCCGGCGGTGAGGAAGGAAATCAGACCCAACAGAGCATAGGAACTGCGGATCAGCTTGTCCAAACCGGACTCATTCACACCCAGTTCTTCCATGAACATGGCCTTCTCGTCGGGGTCGTCCAGTTCGGCAATGTCAGCTTCCAGCTTAGCGCAGATGGGAATCAGTTCGCTGCCTTCCTCGTCCGCCAATGCCTTCACAGCCATATAATGGCGGTTGTTTTCGGGCTCATTGATCTCAGACTCAGAGAGGTTACCCACATAGATGGTCTTCTTCAGAGTTAGCAGATCAGAGGTGCCGATCAGCGCCTTGTCATCGTCAGAGCAGTCAAAGGTACGAGCCAGCTTGCCTTCGTTGAGATGCTTGAGCAATTCGCCAAACAGCTCAACCTCGTGGACAAACTTCTTGTCGCCGCCCTTGCAGGCCTTCTGCGCTTTGTCAATACGACGCTCCACCATTTCCATATCTGCCATGACCAATTCCAGGTTGATGATCTCAATATCACGCAGAGGATCGGTGCTGCCTTCCACGTGGGTCACGTTGGAATCTTCAAAGCAACGAACCACATGCACAATGGCATCGGTGGTACGGATATTGCTCAGGAATTTGTTGCCCAGACCTTCGCCCTTGGAAGCACCTTTTACCAGACCGGCAATGTCAACGAACTCGATGACAGCGGGAGTGGTCTTCTTGGGAGTGTAGAAATCGCTGAGCCACTGCAGACGTTCATCGGGAACGGAAACCACACCTACGTTGGGGTCGATGGTGCAGAATGCATAGTTGTCGGCAGGAACACCTGCGTTGGTGATGGCATTAAACAGAGTAGACTTGCCCACGTTGGGCAGTCCCACAATACCGAGCTTCATAAATAATTCTCCTTGGTTTCATATTTCTGCAATATTCTACCACATACCAACTAAATATTCAATCATTTATTTTACAATACAGGTATCTAGTGTTAACGACGGGTTGTTTTGTTTGCTAAGTCTCCGTAGACCGGTGTAGCCAAACCGAAACCGCCGGAAACCGTCAGGATTTGCCCGGTGGTATAGGCGGAAGCGTCGCTGGCAAAATAGCAGACGGCCTCTGCAATTTCCTCTGGCAGACCCATGCGACCTAAAGGGATGTGTCGCATAAAGAGATTTCTGAAATCATCAGATAGATGTTTTTCTACCGCTTCCGTTGCGGTCATACCGGGAAGCACGGCATTGCACCGGATGTGGTGTTTAGCTTCCTGTACGGCGATCAGCTTTGTCAGATAATTGATAGCCGCTTTGCTGGTGCCATAGGCTACTTGAGAAATATCCGGCACGAGACCACCCACAGAGGAAATATTGATAATACTACCGCCGTTCTTAGTCATGTGTTTTACTGCAGCCTGGCTGGCCATAAACACGCTTCTAAGATTGAGCGTGACAGTGTCCAAAAAGATTTGGGCATCCGTATTTATGAAATCCAGATCCATTCCTGGATTGGATGTGCCAAAATTATTTACCAGCACATCGATGCGACCAGCATCCCAAACAACATCTTCTACCATAGAGGTGAAGGTTTTTGGGTTGGTAGCGTCGTTGTACACGCATTTCGTACCCTGCAGTGTATTGGCAATTTCCTGTGCCCGGGCTACATCCCGGGCAGCCATATAGACCTGTGCGCCCTCCATGGAACACTTTTTGACAATAGCAAGACCAATGCCACGGGTAGAGGCTGTTACCAGAATAACTTTATCTTTTAACCGCATATTAAATCTCCTTTATAGCTTTTCGTTTCGGCAGAAATGCAACGGCAATCATACCCAGCACCACACATAAAATCTCGCCAAGTGCCAAACTATGCACTGACGCAACTGCCGCTGCAGCCTCTGCTGCGCCGCTGGAAATTCTGTCTGTAATTTGATTGGTAAACAGCGGGACAAACACAGCAACCCCAAATGGTGCCGCCAAGTCCCGGAACAATCCGTAAGTTCCCGTACCTGTGCCGGCTGCCTGGGGTGTCAAACCGGAAAGCACTACCTTCATAAAAATCGTGCCGTTTCCACCCAAACCGAAGCCTAATATTCCAAGGGAAGCCATCAGTAGAAGAACCGGTGTGGTTTCTGAAAACAGCAGCAAAAGGCCGCATCCGGTACCGGTAAACAACAAAGATCCAAGCAAGATTTTCTTGGGTTCAAATTTGTCCGCCAATGGGCCAAGAAGCACAGCACCCAAAGACATACCCACATACATAACAGAGATCGCATAGCCGGATACAGCAGTATTGTTTGGCTGGGTGTAGTTCACGAACACGATGGTGTTGGTCATATTTGCCTGCATTAGTCCTTGGGTTAGAAACAGAGCAGCCACACTTAAAATAAAGGCACTTCGTTTTATGAAGCTGCCGGACAGAATTGGATGAGTAGCTTTTCGTTCTGTGAAAATCAGAGCAATTAGACCCACGATTCCAGCGACCAATACAATCAGGAACTGCGCAGAGGTCCAGCCG
>JAFYVL010000073.1 GCA_017549125.1 Oscillospiraceae bacterium
CCCAGGCAGAGCATTATAAGGTGGGCAGGATCGCTGCGGAAAAGGCAGATGTACTGCTTGCGTATGGTCCTAACAGTGTGCGTATGCTCAATGGCGCACTAACCGGTGGCATGTCGGAAACCAAAGCAAGAGCCTTTACGGACCGGGAGCGGCTGGTGGCTGTACTGAAGCAGTTGGCAAAGCCGGGCGATACGATTCTGTTCAAAGGCAGCCGCGGTATGCGGATGGAACTGATTTTGGAACAGTTTATTGGGAAAGAGAAATAAACGGAGGATGTACCCATGACGAGAATCATCATATCAGCTGTTGCCGGCGCTGTTTTGTCCGGTGTGCTGGGTTATTTTCTGCTGCCGGTGCTGCGGGCTCTGAAGGCAGGTCAGTCCATCCGGGAGGTTGGTCCCACCTGGCATAACCATAAGGCGGGCACACCTATGATGGGCGGCCTTATGTTTATTGGTGCGCTGATCATTTGTCTGCTTGTCAATGCGTTCACCATCGGTGAATACACGGTGTTTTATGTGTTGGCATTGGGCCTGTGTTTCGGTTTGGTTGGCTTCCTGGATGATTTCTTCAAGCTGAAATACAAACGCAATCTGGGCCTTACATCCTTGCAGAAAGCGTTGCTGCAGGCTGCTGTATCTGCGCTGTATCTGTACCTTTTGTATTTGGAAGGAAGCCTGACCTGCGATCTGTATATTCCGTTCGCAAAGATTACCGTTGAAAATATTCACCCCATTTTGTATATCTTCTTTGCTATGTTTGTAATCGTCGGTTGTGTCAATGCGGTGAATCTGACCGACGGTGTGGATGGTCTGTGCGGCTCTGTTACCGTGCCGGTAATGGTGTTCTTTACGGCAGCTGCCGTTGCCAAGGAAAAGCTGGATCTGGCACTGCTGCCTGCTATTTTGGTTGGCGCACTTATTGCGTATCTATTCTACAATTGGCATCCTGCTAAGGTGTTTATGGGAGATACCGGTTCTTTGTTCCTGGGTGGTATTGTTTGCGGCTTGGCCTTTGCTCTGGACATTCCTTTGATTCTGGTACTGGTTGGTTTGGTTTATATTGTGGAAACGCTGTCTGTGATTCTGCAGGTAGGCTATTTCAAGCTGACCCACGGAAAGCGGCTGTTTAAGATGGCACCGATTCATCACCATTTTGAAATGTGCGGCTGGAAGGAAGTCAAGATCGTATTGGTTTTCTCTGCCGTTTCTGCAGTCATGTGTGTGCTGGCCTGGTTCAGCATTTGACCGAAAGGAGACCTTATGGCATTGCAGCACCGTCTGTATGCCAAAGAGAACCGCTTTTTTGCAAGAAAAGAGCGTAAAAGTATTGATTTACCATTTTTGCTGATCCTGCTGCTGCTTTTGCTGGTAGGATTGGGTATGCTATATTCTGCAAGCTCTGCTCAAAGCCAATATGATACCGGCTATCAGAGTTCAACCCATTATCTGCAGAAGCAGGCCGTATGTGCGGTGATTGGGCTTGTGGCTATGGTGGCGATCAGTCGGATCCATCCGGATTTGTGGCTGCGCCTGGCCTGGCCTCTGTATGGTATAACCATAGGCTTGCTTTTGATGGTTTTGCTGTTTGGGCAATCTGTAAACGGTGCCAGGCGCTGGATCAATATCGGCGGCTTGCAGTTTCAGCCCTCTGAGATTGCTAAGCTGACACTGATCGTCCTGTTTGCCCGCTTGACAAAGGGGTTTGGCAGCAGGGCAAAGGAATTCCGTTACGGTGTCCTGGGCTTTGGTGCTGCGTTGCTTGGCATTCTGATCCCGTTGGCGTTGGAAAAGCATTTGTCGGCGATCATGCTGATGGGCATGGTTGCTGTGGTTATGATGCTTGTGGCAGGCACAAATCCCAAGTGGCTGATCATGGGCGCTGCCGCTGCTGTGGTGTTTGTGGTAGTGTATGTCAGTTTCATGGGCTATGCCGGGGACCGGATCACAGCTTGGCTCCATCCGGAGCAGGATCCTTCCGATACCGGCTATCAGATTCTCCAATCCCTTTATGCCATCGGCTCCGGTGGACTTTTTGGATTGGGTTTGGGAAGAAGCAGACAGAAGTATCTGTACCTGCCTTTCCAGTATAACGACTATATTTTTGCAATTATCTGTGAGGAACTGGGGCTTGCAGGTGCGCTTTTGATCATGGGGCTGTTTGCTGCATTGATCCTGCGTGGCTATTGGCTGGCGCTTCATGCACCGGACCGCTTTTCTGCGGTGTTGTGTGCAGGTGTGATCACCTTGATCGCCGTGCAAACGCTGCTGAATTTGGGTGTAGTGACAAATCTTCTGCCATCTACCGGCATTTCCTTGCCCTTCTTTTCCTATGGGGGCACGGCACTGGCTGTGAATTTGGCAGAAATGGGGATTGTGCTCAGTGTTTCCCGTTACCGAAATTCTGTGAAACGACAGGAGGCTATTTCATGAATGTAATATTTACCTGCGGTGGCACCGGCGGTCATATTAACCCGGCCATTGCAGTTGCCAATGCCTGGAAGGAGCGGTATCCCGACAGCAAGATCCTCTTTGTTGGTGGCGAGGGCGGCCTGGAGGAGGAGTTGGTTCCCAAGGCTGGCTATGCTTTGGAGGTTTTGCCCGGTGGCGGTCTTGCCCGTGGCAAGAGTCTCAAGTCTATGGTAAAGAATGTGAAGGTCGTTTATCAGCTGATGCGTACAGTCAGCAAATGTAAGCGGATCATTAAGGATTTTGGTGCGTCTATCGTTGTGGGAACCGGCGGCTATGCCAGCTTTCCTGCATTGATGGCGGCAACTATGCTGAAAATCCCTACCTGTGTACACGAAGCCAATGCAATGCCGGGACTGACCACCCGCCTGATCGCGGACCGTGCAGACCGGGTATTGGTATGCTTCCCGGAAAGTGCCCAGCATTACAAGCACCCGGAAAAGGTGGAAGTGGTGGGTATGCCTGTGCGTCGTGAGTTTATTTACACGAAGCGTGAGGATGCCCGTAAGGAGCTGAATCTGGATGACCGCCCTCTGATCGTGTCTGCCTTTGGCAGTAACGGCTCTGAGAACATGAATGAGATCACGGCAGAGCTCTTTAAGCTGGAAATGGAGGCTGGCTTCCCGTTCCAGCATATCCATGCGGTGGGTAATTACGGCTGGGTATGGATGCCGGATCTGGTAAAGGAGAAAGGTGTAGATCTGAACAAGTGCCCGTCTATCCGGATGCAGCAGTATATTTACAATATGCCTACGGTGATGGCGGCTGCTGACGTATTTATCAGCCGCGCCGGTGCTTCCAGCTGTAATGAAATTGCCGCTTCCGGCACACCCTGTATATTGATCCCGTCTCCCAATGTGACGGACAATCACCAGGAAAAGAACGCCCGGTCCCTGGAGAAGGTAGGGGCCGCTGAGGTGTTGCTGGATAAGGATACAACGGCGCAGAGCTTGATGGAGAAAATCACTTTGCTCCTGCAGGACAAAAAACGCTGGAGCGATATGCGTGCAGCATTGCAAAGCATTTCTGTGCCGGATTGTGCAGAACGGCTGTGCGGCATTATGGAGAAATTGATCCGTACAAAGGAGTAAGGAATGGATACCAACGATAGAAACCGCAGGAGACGCAGAACGGCAGTTCCGGAACCGAAGCGCCGGAAAAGATCCGATGCGAATGTGGTATATACCGAGGCGAAGCCTTTTAACAGAAATCGTTTCATTCTGCAGCTGGTAACTGTGGCGGCAGTGGTGATCGCATTGCTTTTGGGTCTATCCATCTTTTTCAAAGCGGAGAAGTTTGTAGTTTCCGGTTGTAAGAAATACTCTGCCTATGAGATCCGTGTGGCAACCGGGTTGCAGGAGGGAGAGAACCTTCTGACCATCAACAGTGCAAAGGCCAGCGGCAGGCTTCTGAAGGCACTGCCCTATGTGCATAAGGTCCGTGTGCAGATCAAGCTGCCGGATACAGTGCTTATTGAGGTTGAGGAAGTGAAGGTTATCTACGCAATCCAGGAAAAAAACGAGGATTGGTGGCTGATTGACTGTGGTGGCAAGGTGCTGGAGAAGGTAAGCGTGGCAGAAACCAAGAAATATACCCGTTTGCGTGGCGTGCGGCTGGACTCCCCGGTAGCCGGTGAAAAGGCCGTGGCGGAAGAGCCTGTTCCGGAGGGGACGACCCCGGACGGCGAGCCGATCCCGGTAACGGTTTATGGCAGTGAACGGCTGTCTGCGCTCCTTTCTGTACTCAGAAGCCTGGAAAAGAACGGTGTTCTGGGCAATGTGGTAAGCAGTGTGGATGTGACGAATATCGGCGCCATTGAACTGTGGTACGGGGATTCCTATGAGGGACATGAGGGCCGGTATCATGTCTGGCTGGGTGACAGCGCAAATATGGATCAAAAGATCCGCATCATGAAACAGACCATCGCAGACCGGGGTGAGAACCAAAGCGGAATTCTGGACATTCGGCTCAATGATAAGACCGATGGCGCTGTTTGTATGCCCCTTGATAAAAAATAAAAACTTTGGTGAAAAAAATGAGATTTTCTATTGACCAAATCCATTTTTCGCTGTAGAATATGAGGGTAATGTTATAATCACCGCAGAATAGGCAAATCTATTCTGCAAAGATACATAGGAGGAATAGACAAATGGCTGATTTTGCAGGACGCGTTGTTAAGATTAAAGTGATCGGTGTCGGCGGCGCAGGCAACATTGTTATCAATCGTATGATTACCGGTGGTGTTGACGGTGTTGATTTCATCGTGATCAATACCGATAAGCAGGACCTGAATAAGTCCGTATGTGAGACCAAGGTTCAGATCGGCGAGAAGCTGACCAACGGCATGGGCGCAGGCTCCAAGCCCGAGATCGGCCAGAAGTCTGCTGAAGAGAGCAGAGCTGCTATTGCCAACCATTTAATCTCTAGTCTATCAGTATCAATGGCAGCCCCGAGGTTGAGCCCCGATATTTCACCACTGACTTAATAGTCCGCCTACGCACCCTTTAAACCCAATAAATCCGGATAACGCTCGCATCCTCCGTATTTCCGCGGATGCTGGCACGGAGTTAGGCGATGCTTATTCGTAAGGTACTCTCATCATCCCACGCATGGAACTTATTGCTCCCTTACAAAAGAAGTTTACAATCCATAGGACCGTCGTCCTTCACGCGGCATGGCTGGTTCAGTCTTCCGACCATTGACCAATATTCCTCACTGCTGCC
>JAFYVL010000074.1 GCA_017549125.1 Oscillospiraceae bacterium
CAATGGTTTGAAGGATGTTGCCTTCGGCACAGCCTCCTACAGCTATTTCTTCCAGAATAACGGCAGAGCCACCGTTTCCGATTTCGAGATCATCGGCGAGAAAACCTATTATTTCCAGACAAACGGCCGCGCAGTGAAAAGTGATTTCTGTACCGTTGCAGAGCATCGATACTACTTTGACGAAAACGGACAGATGTATCACGGCTGGCTGGAGCTGGATGGAGATACCTATTATCTGAAGGAAAATGGCGTGATGGCTATTGGACAGGTGACCATAGACGGGGTCAACCGCTTCTTTACCTCTAAAGGTAAGCACGTGCTGATGCCCAATCCCTGGAAT
The DNA here is from genome assembly GCA_017549125.1 of Oscillospiraceae bacterium. GTDB lineage: Bacteria > Bacillota > Clostridia > Oscillospirales > Oscillospiraceae > Faecousia. The sequence continues at coordinate 341 of JAFYVL010000074.1, forward strand.
CCCGTTCCGGAGGACTACACCTGTGAGCTGGTCACTGTTGGGTCGGTGAAGGTCAGCGCCGAATGTGCCGATGCCCTGCAGAAGCTGGTGAACGCAGGCAAGAAGGCAGGCTGCTATATGTATGTGGGCAATGCGTACCGCTCCATCTCGCTGCAACAATTCATTTGGGATAACCGGGTGCAGAAATATATGCAGCAGGGTTACAGTAAGGCCAAAGCAGAGGAACTGACGGCCCTGTCCGTGGCGATTCCCGGCCATAGCGAGCATCAGCTGGGACTGGCTGCGGATATCAGCAAGGGCTACCAGTCCACGCTGGATTGGATGGATGAGCATTGCTGGGAGTACGGCTTTATCATTCGCTATCCCTACGGCAAAACGGAGTTCACGGGTATCATGCATGAGCCCTGGCATGTCCGGTATGTGGGTGTGGAACTGGCGATGGAATTGAAGGAGCTGGGGCTCTGCATGGAAGAATACATGCAGATGTTGACCCAGCAGGAGCTGGAAAAAGAACCGCCATTTACGGAAAATCAATAACAAAAATCCCGAAATGCGCTGAGCATTTCGGGATTTTTGTTATTTCTTGATGCCGATTTTTTCGCCCATGCGGACGATGGTCTCGTCACCCTTTTTGGTGTTCTCCCACAGATCTTCGTCGATGATCGCCACATCCTTTTCCAGGAGGGCAATGATGGTAGAACCGCCAAACTCAAAGCGGCCTTTCTCCTGACCACGGGTCACGGTACTTTCGCCATGATAGTTGACGATGCGACCGACCATGGTTGCGCCCACTTCCATCATGAGGATATTGCCGAAATTCTCGGTTTCCAGCATGGTGTACTCTCGGGTGTTCTCCTTGTAAATGGGGAACTGGGAGCAGGCGATGGGGTTGACCGTGTAATACACACCGGGGATACGGACGTTACAGGTCTTTTTGCCGCTGTCCATATAGCAATAACGGTGGTAATCATCCTTGGTGAGCCGGAACAGCAGGAACGTGCCGCCCTGGAAACGCTGTGCCAGCTGATTGTCCCGGAGCAGGCTTTCCATGGTGTACACCGTGCCTTTGACCTTGACTTTCAGATCATCGGTAATGGGGAACACGCTGAGCTTGCAATCACAGGGGCTGATCAGGTGGGTGGGTTCCATATCCACAGGACGAACGCCCTCGCGCACCTGTCGGGTAAAGAAGTCGTTGAAGGAACGGAACTGCCGATCCTCATAGCACTTCATGTCGATCTTGTTGCTTTTAATGAAAGAGGGGATGGCTGCAGCGGACAGCTTGGAGTCCATGAGCAGACCTGCGGTTTTGCTTACCCAGGGACGGATCATCACCGAGGTCAGGCATCTGCCAAGACCGGTGTTGTACAAAAAAGACAGGGTCTTATCCTGGGTATCTTCTCCGGGAACGATGTTGCCCTGTCTGTCCTTCCACAAATTGCTCATAGGACACACAGCAGCACAAAGGCTGTCAGATACATTACAAGCAGGGGCAGCAGCATAATCAGCTTGGGCTTGGGCATATTAAAATCCCAGATGTACAGGGTGCCAACCAGAGGCAGTGCCACACGGAGGATCCAGGTGACGGTCAGAGGATCGCACCACAGGCTGAACAGATAGAACACAGGCAGACCGATGGCAAAGCCAACCACAGGCAGACCGTGGTACACGGACTTTTCACCGGGCTTCTTATCGATGGCCAGCACATTGAAATAAGCCAGACGGATCACACAGCACAGGCAGTAGTAACCGATCAGTACCAGATCCAAGGCCTTGTTCATACCTACGCAGTAGCAGAAAATAGCAGGCATTACACCGAAGGACACCATATCGCACAAAGAGTCGATCTGGATGCCGAACATGGTCTGCGCTCTGGTGCGGTCTTTCTTGGTGCTTGCCACTCTGCCGTCCAGGGTATCGCATACCAGAGACAGACCCAAATACAGCAGAGCCCCCACAAAATTACCTTTGAAGCTTTCTAAAATACCGACGATGGCAAATATCAGGCCGGTATAGGTCAATACAACCGTATAATCATAAAATCCAAGCATAGGAGATTCTCTCTTTCTTTGCCCTCTGCAGACAGCCGTGTTTGCAGGCAGAGGATATATGGACTATAATTATACTCTGTTTCCGCCTTTCCGTCAAGAAATATCTACAAATTTCTCACAGATTATCCATATTCTTAGATATTTTGTGCAGATGCCTTGCGTCTGAAAAAGTTTTTTGATAAAATGGGGTGCAGAAGCGGCCACAGCCTTGACTTTTTGGGGATTCTGTGGCATCATGGCAGAGTTAGAAAACGATGGTTCATCTTTTAAGGAATAGAACGAAGGAGCATATTTATGAGTGACAATGCAACCAATCAGAATGTGAAAAAGCCCGGTTGGGGCGTTTGGCTTTATGCCATTGTGTGCGCGGTCGCAGCCATTGGTTCTGTGGTGATCGCGGTGACCAACATTCTCAGAATGGAGATTCTGTCTTGCTTACTGTTTTTGGGTCTGAGCGCCCCTGTGTTTGGTTTTGTGTCCTGGATGTTTGGCTGGGTGCCCATCCGTGAATACCGGAAATCGAAATAAACGATCCAGGGTATTTCAGAGGGATAAATAGGAGCGTAGAAGCATGAGAAAAGCAAAGTTTTTGACCAAGGCATCCAAGCAAAAGAAAATCATACTCATTGAGGTCATTGTGCTGGTGTTGATCCTGGCGGTGGTTCTGCTGGTATCCTGCCAGGGCGGCAAGGAATCTGCCTCCACCACAAAAACAGCTGACCAGGAGCAGAATCATCTGTTTGCCAATGGTTTGCTGGCGGTGTGCCAGGATGGCCAATGGGGCTATGTGAATCCCAAGGGTGAATTTGCCATTGCGCCCCAGTTCCAGGAGGTGCAGCCATTTAGTTCCCAGAAGCTGGCTGCCGTATCCAAGGACGGTCTGTGGGGCTATATCAATACCAAGGGCGAATTTGTGATCCAGCCTCAGTTTGAGCGTGCCAATATCTTCACCGATAACGGCTTAGCGGCGGTGAAGGTGGAGGGCCTGTGGGGCTATATCAATACCAAGGGCGAGTTTGCGATCCAGCCCCAGCTGGAGTCTGCCTGGAATTTCGATGATAACGGTCTGGCGGCAGTTCGGCAGGGTGACCTGTGGACTTTCGTGGATGCGTCCGGTAAGTTCCTGCGGGAAGCTTGTTTTGAGCGTGTGGGCTATTTCGGCCCTAACGGCCTGGTGGCAGTCAGACAGGATAGCCACTGGGGTTACATGAACGAAAAGGGTGAGATTGTCATTAGTCCCCGTTATTCCGATGCTACGATCTTCGCAGAGGATGGTTTGGCTCGTGTTTGCGCAGAGGGTCTGTATGGCTATGTGAATGCAGAGGGCGACTATGTGATCGATCCTTTGTTCAATATGGCATGGGATTTTGCCGAGAACGGTCTGGCTCGTGTTTGCGTCAAGGGTAAATACGGCTTTATCAACCGGGAAGGTGAATTTGTCACCGAGGCCGTTTATGACATCGCCGGAGATTTCGAGGACGGCAAATTGGCGCCTGTCATGGAGCAACAGCTGTATGGCTATATGAATGCCAAGGGCGAGTGGGCGATTATTTGCCAGTTTGACAAAGCCAACCGATTTGCCGGTAAGGACCTGGCGGCGGTGCAGCAGCAAGGCCAATGGGGCTTTGTGAACACCAAGGGTGAATTTGTGATCCAACCCCAATTTACCATGGCGCAGGATTTTGCAGATAACGGGCTGGCCTGGGTCTGTGTGGATGGCAAATGGGGCTGCATCAATAGCAAGGGCAAGATGGTGACGGAAGCCATCTATGATGATTGCAGTAACTTCTTCGACGACGGCTATGCTGTAGTGGAAGGTAGCGAAGGCATGGGCGTCATCGATGCCAAGGGCAAGGAGATCCTGCCTGCCCAGTTTGATGACATTTGGTACTAATCAAAACCAGCACAAAACGCATCGTTTTGTGCTGGATTTTTTAGGTTTCCGGCTGTTTTTCTTGCTTTTTGGCTTTCCGCAAGGCCACTGCGTTCCATACAATTAACACAAGACCGACCACACCAAACACACCGCCCTCGGAAACCTGCCGACCGGGATGATCCGGGTAAACACGCAGAGAAATGGTTTCCCCTGTGAATCTGTTGGGGGTGGAGTAACTGCCGTACTCGGTTTTCAATTTCTTGTGGGTATAGGTTTTGCCGTTGACCGTGTAATCACCGTAATAGATGTATCGGAAGGAGGCATCGTCTGTGTCGTCCTCAACTTTTATATCCGTAATCACGGCTTTTACCTTCACACTTTCGTTCTCGTAGATGTTGTTTTGGTATAAGCCCAGGACAAAAATGATGATGCCGATGATCAGCCATAGTCTGTTTTTCTTCATAAATCTGCCTCCCTGTGTTTTTTATAACATACCACAGAAAAACACAAATGTAAATATGGGGTAGCCAACTTGAAAAAAATATAAATATATGTTACACTTGCCAAAAGCTTAGGAGGTGGATGTTGTGTCTGCGACCTATCATCTAAATAAACGGTGGTTTTATTTGGGGCTGGGTGTGTTTACTATGCTGTTTTCCGGCATTTTGTATGCCTGGTCCATTTTGAAAATTCCCTTTGCCCAGAGTTTTGGCTGGAGTCCGGCCACCTTGTCGTTGAATTTTACTTTGACCATGTGCTTTTTCTGCCTGGGCGCATTCTGGGGCAGCCTGGTATGTAAGAAAACCGGCCCTATGTTTGCGCTGATCCTGGCAGGTGTGCTGGTAGGTGCAGGTTTTATGGGTACAGGTCTGCTGCAAAAAAGTGACGCGTCCATGCTCTATGTGACCTATGCGCTGCTGGCAGGCTCCGGTATCGGTGTGTCCTATAATGTGGTGGTTTCCACGGTTTGCGCCTGGTTTCCCGATAAGAAGGGCTTCTGCTCCGGTTGCTTAATGATGGGCTTCGGTGTCAGCACCTTGCTGCTGGGCAATCTGATCAGCATTTTGTTTGATGCCCCTTCCTTCGGTTGGAGCAAGACCTATATGCTGCTGGGCGGTGTGATCGCTGCGGTGCTGATCGTGGCAGGTCTGTTCCTGAAGCTGCCTTCTGCCCAGATCCAATTCCCTGCGCCCAAGGTAAAGAAGACCGCCGCCACGGAAAACTTTGTGACCCGGGACTTTACCACCGGCGAAATGCTGAAAAGCTTTACTTTCTGGCGTGCCTTTGCCTGCATGGCATTTATGACAGCTGTGGGCAATTCTGTGATCAGCTTTGCCAGAGATCTGGTGCTTTCGGTGGAAGCCACCGCGGGTCTGGCTACCACCCTGGTGGGTGTGCTGTCCGTGTTCAATGGTATTGGCAGAATTCTCACAGGTGCGGTTTATGACGGTCTGGGCAGACGCGTCACCATGATCGCCGCCAATATTCTGACCATTGTGGCGGCCGGTGTCACCTTGCTGGCGGTGCAAATGCACGCCTTGCCCATTTGCATTGTGGGACTTTGCCTGGCAGGTCTTTCCTATGGCGCATGCCCCACGGTCACCTCTGCTTTCACCGCTTCTTTCTACGGCCGGAAGTATTTCTCTGTCAATTACAGCCTTACAAACTTTAATCTGATCGTAGCGGCCTTCATTGCCAACGCAAGTAACAGTATGCTGGCATCCAGCGGCGGCTATAGCGCGCCCTTTGTGATGCTGCTGATCCTGGCGGTGTGCGCCCTGGGTCTGAACTTCTCCGTCCGTAAGCCCTAAAAACAGCGCTGTCTCCATCAAGAGACAGCGCTTCCTTGTATTAGGATTCGGTTTTATCGGTTTCTTCCTGGATCCATTGCTGGATAATTTCTTCTACCAGCTGAGAAATAGACCATTTTTTCTCGCTGGCGACCTGGGTCAGATATTCCTTGGTAGCAGAATCTGTGCGGAAAGAAATAAATTCGCTTTTCTTCATATTTATCACCTGTATACATGGTATATCTTTTGAATTGCAATTGCTAGATATACATGGTATACTAGATATACCAAAGAGAAAGGATGGCGAATTATGAAAGAGGATCGAGTCCAATTGGTATATGAAGCCCTAATTGGTTTGCGTCCCTACAGTTATGATGGTGAGCAGATCGAAAATTTATTTGAGACAGGAAAACCCTGCGACCAATTATACGAATCGGTGTATGCGGCGAAGGTGGCGCTGATGGAGCGTCTGGGGGAAGATGATGAGGATGAACAGCTGGAGTGTATCATCCAGGATTTGCTGGAAATTGGACGAATACAGGCTTATGCCATGTTCCGTTATGGACAGAGGCTTGGTGGATAATTTTGTAGACTCTATGCGGAGATTCTTCGTCGCTGGGACTCCTCAGAATGACAAGAACTCTATTCTGATAAAAGGTCGTGGAGCGGCCTTTTTTCTTTGGATATGGGGAAACTTGTAGGATTTTCTGCAATGGGGTGTAATGGTTGTGCTATATTTTAAAAAAGTTCACACTTTATTGAAAACTAACTGAAAATTAAGTGTTATCATAAAGACAAATAGCCGCCAAAATCTTCCAACGACGGCTTTGGGAGGTATTTCAAATGCATAAACCCGTGATTATTTCCAGCGATAGCACCTGTGATCTGAACCAGGAATTGATCGATCGCTACCAGATTCGAATCTTACCCATGGGTGTGTCTCTGGGTGACAAAATTTACCAGGACGGTGTGGATATTACACCGGATGAGATCTATGCCCACCATGCCGCCACCGGTCAGCTTCCCAAGACCTCTGCTATCAATCTAGGAGAGAATTTGGATCGCTTTGAAGAACTGACCAAGGACGGCAGTGCGGTCGTCCATTTCACCCTCAGCGCATCCATGTCCTCTACTTACCGCAATGCCTGTTTGGCCGCAGATGAATTTGAAGATGTATATGTGGTGGATTGTAAAAACCTGTCCACCGGCAATGGTCTGTTGGTGATCGCCGCCGCAGAAATGGCGCAACAGGGTATGGAAGCCAAGGAAATCGCCCGGAACATCGAAGAATTGACCGCCTATGTGGATGCTTCCTTTGTGGTGGACAATCTGGAATATTTGGTCAAGGGCGGACGCTGCTCTGCGCTGGCGGCCTTTGGCGCAAATCTGCTGCAATTGAAGCCCTGTATCCAGGTGAAGGACGGCGCCATGGGTGTTTGCAAGAAATACCGTGGCAAGTTCGAAAAGGCCTTGTCTGTCTATGTGAGCGATCGTCTGGCCAATGCAGAGGATATTTGTCTGGATCGGGTGTTTGTGACCCATGCAGGTTGTGATCCCCAAATCGTGGAATCGGTGGTAGCGGCGGTGAAAAATGCCTTGCCCTTCCGGGAGGTTTTCGTCACCCGTGCCGGCTGTACCGTATCTGCCCACTGCGGCGCCAATACCCTGGGTGTCCTGTTTATGAGAAAGACCCCCATCTAACAGCTCCAAAAGAAAAAATGCTGAAACAGCGCTGTCTCTGGTTTCGAGACAGCGCTGTTTATTCGTTAGGTTCTCCAAAATTTTCCTCCATACCAATCACCTCCAATCTAGCATAACCTAAAACAGGTTAAAAGCCAATAATCTGTTTTAGGTTAATGTATAATCCCTGTGAGGTGATTTTATGTACAGACGGATTCGGGATCTACGAGAGGATAAGGATTTGACACAAACCCAAGTGGCGCAAATGCTGGGTATGTCTCAGACGGGGTATTCCAAATATGAAACCGGAGAGAATGATATTCCAACAGCCATTTTGATCAAACTGGCAGATTTCTATCACACCTCCACGGATTATATTTTGGGGAGAATCGATCAAAAATAAAATGAAACAGGGGACGGTTGACCGTCCCCTCGTATTATGAAATAGCAGCAAACAGTGTTCCTTTTGGGGAACATATGCTACACTGTATAGGATGCTGTGGATCGGTTACCGTCCCCTACCACAAGATGGTTTAAGACAGGCTCCAACCACAGCCCTTTGCA
>JAFYVL010000075.1 GCA_017549125.1 Oscillospiraceae bacterium
ATAAATGTTGGCATTTACACCCCTCAGTCGCTTCGCGACAGCTCGCTGAGGCGAGCCCGGTCGGCGGCTCTGACAGTCCACCGGACTGTCATTCACTACCGCCGACTGCGCTTCGCTTACCCCTACGAGGGGAGCCTTGTGCACGACAAATTGATATTTGATTTCCCTTTATATTATACCGATTTCCTGTAAAAACGCAAGGCATTTTGATTGGAAATCTTCCAGGCTACCATTGTTGTGCAATGTGTATTGGCAAAGGGAAGAAAATTCTTCGTTGCTTCTTTGGGCGGCAATACGGCTTCTGGCATAGTCCTCAGTGATAGCGTCTCTGGCCATCAGACGACGAATACGATCCTCTGCCGGAGCAACCACCGCTACCGTTACCGCACACAGCTCCGCCAAACCACCCTCAAACAAACCATAAGCATCAATCGCAATGGTGTTGGGAATGGATCGATCCGTTCCTTCTATTCTGCGGATAACCTCGTCCTTTACCGCCTTGTGGGTAATGGCATTGAGATCTGCCAAAGCTTCGGCATCTGCAAACACAATATTGCCCAGCTTTTTTCTGTCCAATACACCATCTTCTACGGTGCCGGGGAAACGATTTTCAATCGCACATAACAAAGAAGGGTCGGTTTTTAGCAGTTCATGGTAAATGGCATCGCAATCCAATACCAGACCGCCTTGTTGACGGATCATCTCCAACAGAGTGGATTTTCCGCAGCCTGTACCGCCGGTAATGCCGATGATCATACCTCTTCCTCCGCATTGACGCTCTTAAAACCGGCGGCTTTGTACAACCGGTTTTGTACCGCACGGGCAATGCCACCGCCCACCGGGCATCGGGCATAGACCTTGGTAATACCGGGCTTGTCCAGCTGACGGAGGGCATCAAACAGACCGGCAGACAGGGTCTGGGGATCTGCTTCGCTGCCATAGGCCAGAGGATCGCACTGGGCATACAGTTCCAGTTCCTCGGCAAAACACAGCACACGCTCACCGGCCTGGTATCGACTACGGATGAAGCTTGCGGCGGCTTCTGTGCTGCCGCTGACGATAATCACTTCGCATTGAGGGGCATAGTGGCGGTATTTCATGCCCGGGGCTTTGACCACTTCATCATTGGCAACACTGGCGGTGACCGCCTTGTCCACGGTTACCTCACCCAAAATGCTCTCCAATTGCTCCAGGGTGATGCCACCGGGACGGAGCAGGCGAGGGGGCTGTTCGGTTAAGTCGATGATGGTGGATTCCACACCCACACGGCTGCTGCCGCCATCTACGATCAAGGGGAACTTGCCTGCGTGGTCGTGATAGACGTGCTCAGCGGTGGTGGTGGAGGGCTTGCCGGACAGATTGGCGGAGGGCGCAGCAACCGGCACACCGGCAGCGCGAATAATATCCCGGGTTACCTGGCAATCCGGGCAGCGCACAGCCACCGTGGGCAGTCCGGCGGTGGTGGCCTTGGGAACAATGTCCAAAGCCGGCAGCACCATGGTCAAAGGACCGGGCCAAAAAGCCTTTGCCAGCACCCAGGCACTCTGGGGGATCTGATGGCAGAATCGTTCAATATCCGCGGCATCTGCCACGTGCAGGATCAAGGGATTGTCCTGGGGACGACCCTTGGCCTCAAAGATTTTGGCAACGGCATTCTCATCCAGACCGTTAGCGCCCAGACCATATACGGTCTCTGTGGGAATGGCCACCAGTTGACCCTCTTTGATATAGTTAGCGGCAATTTGCACCACACCCGGCGCATCTGCCTTCATGATCACAGTGTCCATAGTTTCACCTACCTATTCACTATTCCTTCTTCCTTCTTATTTGTGACCAAAAAGAGAGCAGCATGCGCTGCTCTCTTTTTCATTACACGGTAGGTTGATTTGCAGCTTCGATGATCTGAACGAACTTCTCGGGCACCAGAGATGCGCCGCCGATCAGACCGCCGTCGATGTCGGGCTGAGCCAACAGCTCGAAAGCGTTCTTCTCGTTCATGGAGCCGCCGTAGAGGATGGAGATAGCGCGAGCGTTCTTGGAGCTGTACAGCTTGCGAACCACAGCGCGGATATTCTCACAGACCTCCTCAGCCTGCTCGGGGGTAGCGGTACGGCCGGTGCCGATAGCCCAGATGGGCTCGTATGCAATGATAACCTTGCGGATCTTGTCCTCGGAAACACCCTGCAGACCCAGCTTGACCTGCATAGCGATGTGCTCGGTGGTCACGCCGGCATCACGCTGCTCCAGGCTCTCGCCGCAGCACATGATGGGGATCAGACCGTTCTCCAGAGCAGCCAGAACCTTTGCATTGACATCTGCATCGGTCTCGCCCATAGCACGACGCTCGGAGTGGCCGATGATGACGTACTTACAGCCGGCATCTACCAGCATATCAGCAGCGATCTCACCGGTGTAAGCGCCGGAAGCGTTAGCGTTCATATTTTCAGCGCCGATACCTACGCGGGTCTCACGCATAGCGCGGACAGCGGCGGGGATGCAAACGGCAGGCACGCACAGAGCCACGTCGCACCAACGACCCTTGGGCATAATAGCCTTCAGCTGAGCCATGAATTCCTTGGTCTGGCTGGGGGTCTTGTTCATCTTCCAGTTACCGGCAATAACGGTCTTACGATACTTTCTGTTCATAACTTATCTCTCCTCAATAATTTTGTTTGTTTCAATATTCAGGTGTCATTCCGAGCCAGTGCGCACACTGGCGTGGGAATCTCCTGGGTACATATTAGCAAACTGTACAATGGAGATTGCCACACCAGTGACATCGGTCACTGGTTCGCAATGACGCGTTTTTTGAACGTGATTACTTGTCCTGCAGGCAAGCGATACCGGGCAGTTCCAGACCTTCCAGGAACTCCAGGGAAGCACCGCCACCGGTGGAAATGTGGGTGATCTTGTCAGCAAAGCCCAGCTGCTCGCAAGCAGCAGCGCTGTCGCCGCCGCCGACGATGGTCACAGCGTCGGAATCAGCCAGAGCCTGTGCCACAGCGATGGTGCCCTTAGCCAGAGTGGGGTTCTCGAACACGCCCATGGGGCCGTTCCAAACCACGGTCTTAGCACTCTTAGCAGCAGCGGCAAAAGCCTCGCATGCCTTGGGGCCGATATCCAGACCCATCTGGTCAGCGGGGATCTCGGTGCAGTCGCAGTAAGCAACGGGGATCTCAGCGTCGATGGGGGAGGGGAAGGACTCAGCAATAGCGGTGTCCACGGGCAGCAGCAGGTTAACGCCCTTAGCCTGCGCCTTAGCCATCATTTCCTTGCAGTAGTCCAGCTTCTCGTTGTCAACCAGAGACTTGCCAACACTGTAACCCTGAGCAGCCATGAAGGTATAAGCCATACCGCCGCCGATGATCAGAGTGTCAACCTTTTCCAGCAGGTTGTTGATAACATTCAGCTTGTCGGAGACCTTAGCGCCACCCAGGATTGCCACGAAGGGACGCTCGGGGTTAGCCAGAGCCTTGCCCATGATGGAAACTTCCTTCTGAACCAGGTAACCGGAAACAGCAGGCAGGTAGTCAGCAACACCGGCAGTAGAAGAGTGAGCGCGGTGAGCAGTACCGAAAGCATCGTTCACGAAAATGTCAGCCAGATCAGCCAGAGCCTTGCTCAGCTCGGGATCGTTCTTGGTCTCGCCCTTGATGTAGCGGGTGTTCTCCAGCAGCATCACATCGCCGTTCTGCATAGCAGCAGCCTTAGCCTTGGAGTCCTCACCGGCAACGTCGTTAGCCATAATGACTTCCTTGCCCAGCAGCTCGGAGATACGCTCAGCAACCACCTTCAGGCTCAGCTCGGGCTTCCACTCGCCCTTGGGCTTGCCCATGTGGGAGCACAGAATGACCTTAGCACCCTTGTTTACCAGGTACTCGATGGTGGGCATAGCGGCCTTGATACGCTTGTCGGAAGTGATCTTGCCTTCCTTGGTGGGAACATTGAAGTCGCAACGGCACAGAACGCGCTTGCCGGCTACTTCAATATCTTCAATAGACTTCTTGTTGTAGTTCATGTTGACGCCTCCATAAGTTATATAAATTTTTCATTGGTCATAATGCCGTGATCCAATAGGCCGGGGAAGTCTTGCTGACGCAGGGCTTCAAAGACCGTAATGGCCACGCTGTTGGACAGGTTCAGGCTTCTGGCCTCCTGTCGCATGGGGATGCGGATGCAATCTTCCCGGTGCGCTTCCAGGAAATCCTCCGGCAGACCTTTCGTCTCTTTTCCAAAGAACAGGTAACAACCGTCCCGGAATTGGACTTGGGTATAGGCCTTGGGGGCTTTGGTAGACAGGCAGAACATTTGCTCCACTTGGTTCTTGGAGAAGAAGTCCTCCAGGTTCTCGTAATCGAAAACCTCCACCAAATTCCAGTAGTCAAGACCGGCACGCTTCACCGCTTTTTCAGAGATGTCAAATCCCAGAGGACGGATCAGATGCAATCTTGCGCCTGTGGCAGCGCAGGTACGGGCAATATTGCCGCAATTTTGGGGGATTTCCGGCTCCACCAACACGATATTGAGCATAAAATCACCCCTAATTTCGTATTCTGTAACATTATATTGCAAAAGAATTGTAAAATCAATAGAATTTATGAAAAAAACTAACTTTTCATAGTATACACATAAAAATAATATAAATCTTCCCAAATTTGTGGAATTTGTGCGAAAGCTGGCGGTATGGATAATTTTCTTGACAAATGGGGACTTTTCTAGTATATCTATATTCGACTAAATATTTTAGTTTAATAAAGAGAGAAACGGGGGAGGATAATGGCAAAAGAACTCATCAGACTCCAGGATCTAGTTATGGAGTTCGACGGGGAACGGATACTTGATGGTATCAATCTCTATTTCAATGACCATGAATTTCTCACGCTGCTTGGCCCTTCCGGCTGCGGCAAAACTACCACATTGCGGATCATTGGCGGCTTTTTGACGCCTACCTCCGGTGATGTATTATTTGACGGCAAACGCATGAACGACGTGCCTCCTTACGAGCGGCAGGTCAATACGGTGTTTCAGCGCTATGCGCTGTTTCCCCATCTGAATGTGTTCGAGAATGTTGCCTTCGGACTGCGTGTTGCCAAACTGCATAAGCAGGAAATTCAAGAGCGTGTTCACGAAATGCTGGGTATCGTAGGTCTGAAGGGCTACGAACACCGGCGTATAGACTCCCTTTCCGGCGGTCAGCAGCAGCGTGTGGCCATTGCCCGTGCGCTGGTGAACCGTCCTAAGGTGCTGCTGTTGGACGAGCCTCTGGCGGCGCTGGATCTGCGTCTGCGTAAGGATATGCAGAACGAATTGAAGCGGATTCAGCAGACCCTGGGCATTACCTTCATCTATGTCACCCACGACCAGGAGGAAGCCCTTTCTATGTCGGATACGGTGGTGGTTATGGATAAGGGTCGTATCCAGCAGATCGGCAGACCCGAGGATATTTACAACGAGCCGAAGAATGCTTTCGTGGCGGACTTTATCGGTGAGAGTAATATTCTCGACGGTGTAATGCTGGCAGATTACAAGGTGCGTTTCTTTGGCCGTACCTTCAAATGTTTGGATGCAGGTTTTGCACCCAATGAGCCCGTGGATGTGGTTATCCGCCCGGAGGATATCGACTTCGTTCCTCCCGAGGAAGGCCATCTGGTGGGCACTGTGACCAGTGTTACCTTCAAGGGTCTCAATTATGATATTATTGTGGACTTCCGGGGCTTCAAATGGCTGATCCAGACCACGGATCACCAGCCCGAGGGCGCCACAGTGGGCATTCGGCTGAACCCTGAGGATATTCACGTTATGCACAAGAGTGAATATTCCGGTATGTTCGGTGACTACAGTTCCTACTCTGCCGAGTATGATGAACTCACGGAGGATGCCGACGATGAGGAAGAATAAGTCTTTGTTGCTCAGCGGCCCGTATATCCTGTGGATGCTGGCCTTCACGCTGATCCCTCTGTGCGTGGTTTTGTATTATGCGCTGACGGATGTGGAGACCGGTAAGTTCACCCTGGATAATATGCAGCAGCTGGTGCAGTATCTGCCTGCCTTCTGGCGGAGCATTCTGTACTCGCTGATAGCCGCGGTTATTTGCTTGGTGATCGGCTATCCTGTGGCCTATTACATGGCCCATTGCGGCCCTGTGGCACAGAAATTTCTGTACATGCTGGTGATGCTGCCCATGTGCATGAGCTTCCTGCTGCGTACTTTGGCGTGGGTGGGTATTTTGCAGGATACCGGTATTATCAATACGCTTTTGATCAAGCTGGGCTTCCCTCATGAACCGGGCGAGCCTGTGATCAATCTGATCCGTACCCCCGGTGCGGTGATTCTGGGCATGGTGTATAACTATCTGCCCTATATGATCCTGCCTTTGTACTCTGTGATCTGCAAGATCGATAACCGCCTGGTGGAGGCGGCAGAGGATCTGGGCTGTAACGGCCGTAAGGTGTTCTCCAAGGTGATCCTGCCTTTGTCCATGCCCGGTATTCTTACCGGCATGACCATGGTATTTGTGCCTGCGGTGTCCACCTTCTATATCTCCAATAAAATGGGTAGTACGGAGACCATCCTGATTGGTGACATTATTGAAAGAATGTTCAAGCAGGGTGACAATGCCAATATGGGCGCAGCCTTGAGCCTGCTGCTGATGGTATTGGTCTTTGTATGCACCGGCATCATCAACCGTTTTGGCGGCGATGAGGAAGGATCGGTGATCGTATGAAGAAAGTCAACCGTCTGATCACCATTTTGATCTTTGTATTCCTGTATATCCCCATGCTGGTGCTGATCGTGGCATCTTTCTCCAGCGGCAAGGATATTACAGAATTTGAGGGCTTCACCTTTATGCGTTATGCAGAGGTGTTTCGGGACAGAAGCCTGTTGGGCCTGTTGGGTAACTCCCTGCTGATCTCCATTCTGGCCAGTTCCATTGCCACCGTATTTGGTACTGTGGCATCTCTGGGCATCTATAGCCTAAAGCCCCGTATGCGCAAAACGGTCATGAGTCTGACCAACATCCCCATGACCAATCCGGATATCGTAACCGGTATCTCCCTGTCCTTGCTGTTTGTGTTCGTGGGTAGTAAAATGCTCCACCAGCGCAATAGCTTGACTTTCTGGACACTGCTCATTGCCCATGTGACCTTCAACCTGCCCTATGTGATCCTGAATGTGATGCCCAAATTGCAGCAGATGGATCATAGTCTGGTGGAGGCGGCCATGGACTTGGGTTGTACCCCGGTCAAGTCCTTTTTCCGTGTTACCATTCATGAGATCATGCCCGGTATCATTACCGGCGCCATCATGGCATTCACCATGAGTCTGGATGATTTCGTGATTTCCTATTTCGTCACCGGTCTGGATTTTATCACCCTACCGGTGGAGATATACAACTACACCAAAAAACAGATGCAACCGAAGATCTACGCCATGTTCACCATGTTGTTCCTGCTGATTTTTGTACTGATGGTGGTCATGAACCTGCTGCAGCTGCGGCAGGATAAGCGCAGAAAGGAGGCCAAGCAATGAAAAAAATAGTTGCTTTGCTTCTGAGCCTGTGTACGCTGTTGGGTCTGATGGCCGGCTGTAGCGCAAAGGATGATCGGGTGACCATCAATGTGTATAACTGGGGTCAGTATATCTCCGAAGGCGACGAAGGCTATATGGATGTGATTGCGGAGTTTGAGAAGGAATATCCCAACATCCGGGTCAACTATGTGACCTACGATTCCAACGAGACCATGTATACCAAAATGGCCAACGGTGGTATCACCGTGGATGTGATCATCCCCTCTGACTATATGATCGGCAGAATGGTGCAGGAGGGTATGCTCAATCCGTTGAATTACGAGAACATTCCCAACTACCAGTATATTGATGAAGCCTTCCGTGGCCGGGATTACGACCCGGAGGAGAAATACACCGTGCCTTATACCTGGGGTACTGTGGGCATTATCTATAACACCAAGTATGTGGACGAGGCGGATGTGACCGGATGGGAACTGCTTTGGAATAAAAAGTACAAAGATAAGATCCTGATGTTCGATAACTCCCGGGATGCCTTCTGCATTACCCAGTGTATGCTGGGCTATGACATCAATACCACCGATCCCCAACAGCTGCTGGAATGCGCCAAAAAGCTGGACGAGCAGCGTCCTCTGGTGCAGCAGTATATTATGGACCAGGTGTTCGATCTGATGGAAAATGAGGAAGCATGGATCACACCCTATTATGCCGGTGATTTTCTGACCATGGCGGACGAGAACCCCAATCTGGAGTTCTACCTGCCGGAGAGCCAGGGCTTCAACTGGTTCGTGGATGCCATGTGTATTCCCACCTGTAGCAAGAACCAATATGAGGCGGAATTGTTCATCAATTTCCTCTGCCGCCCGGACATTGCCGGCGGTAACATGGATTGGGTCTGCTACGGCACACCGGAAACCGCCGCCAAGGAATATATGGATCCCGAGGTGGTAAACGATACCCGTGCCTATCCCGATGTGGAAATGCTGAAAGCCAAGGGCAAAAGCTTCCGTGCGCTGCCTAGAAAAACTTCTCGACTCATGGAAGAACTGTTCATGCAAGTCCGCAACGGCATTAAGATCCATCTCCCGGAATAAAAAATTCCTCGCTCAGTTTGAGCGAGGAATTTTTATTCATGCAAAATGCAAAGTGCAAAATGCAAAATTGTGATTTCGATGCGTCATTGCGAGCCCCAACGGGGCGTGGCAATCCGTTTCCCTTGGCTCCCCTCGTAGGGGAGCTGTCAGCGATAGCTGACTGAGGGGTGTGCGAAGAATCCTCTTATAAACCAAGAAGCTGCTTCTTTTTTGCGTCGTACTCTTCCTGGCTAATCGTTCCCTTGTCTAGCAATTCCTTGTAACGTTCTAATGCATCAGCAGTCTGAAGGTCGTTATTTGTTACCATGTGGCTGGGGGTGGTGCAGATGGAATTGATGCATCCTTGCAGGACAACACTTGACACAATGGGAATAAAAATAGCGCAGACCAGGCAGATGGTGGAAATGCTGGAATGATTGGGGTTTTTGCGTTGTGCCCATGCGTCGGCTCTTTGAGCCTGTTTATGGTACCAATAGATTTGATAAAACGGCACAAACATACACAGTAATAGCTTTTTCGTGGGATTATGATACTGGGCATCGGGGGCTTGGTTTAGGAATTTTGTGGTGCGGTGGTTCCAGATCAAAGGCCAGATACCAAAGGTAAACAGAGAAAGCACTACCAGCTTGCCAATGCTACAGTACCCATCTGTTTTGATGCTGCATTGTACATCTGCGGATTCAGTTTTGGACTCTACATAGGGGTTAACCAGCCAATATCCCAGAAGGAACCAGGCAACAACGTATATAGCATACTGACACATGAAATGCGGCATGAATTCGACTACAGAATCCATATTAGAACTGTATTGTTTTATGCAGCAAATTGTAATCAGTATGCCTGGCAGGGACCAAAGCTTCTTGATTGATGATGCAATGCCTGCGTCAATTTTTACAAAGCTTAAATCACATGCAACCAGAGCAAAACCCACCAAGGCGATGGCGCTAATGCTGTATAAAGTCTCTTCGTGCAATGATATGTAACTGAAGAAAATCGGGAAAATAAAGTGGAATGCAATGGCAGAAAAGGTAAAGACACCTCTTTGGTTCTTAAAAAGGGCAACAACCAATGCAACTGTGGATAGTGAATAGATTATGCTAACAATCCTTTCGGAATTGAACCCATGATCACCCAATATGAGGTAATTGATACCCCATAGTCCGTTTACAATAGCGCTGCCCCAAACAATCGCAAATAAAAGAGCGGCCCATGGGAGTCGAAGTTTCTTGTTTTCCATAATGATACCTCTTTCTTGATAAATTACCCTTTTACAAGGATTCACTTTAACTATATGACGATTTGTCATAATTGTCAAGTAAAAATATGACATAATGTCATTGGGTGATGTTATGGAAAACAGATTAAAGCAGCTGCGAAAGAGCAGGGGATATACCCAAATTTCCCTGCAAATGCAAACGGGCATTGAACAGGCATTATTGTCCAAATTTGAAAACGGCGAACGGACTCCACCCACGGAAACGCTGTTGCGCCTTGCGGAATTTTACAATGTCAGCATTGACTATATCCTTTGCCGCACCGACAAACCGGAAGTAAATAGATAGATGATAAAAAGAGCACTGCCATCCGGTTGGATTGCAGTGCTTTTGTATAAAAATTAGATCATTACTTCAATATCTTCATCTATGTAATTTGGGTGTTGATAGATTAGCTGGTGTTTGCCGCTATCAAATTTGTCCAGCTTTAGGAGTGTGAGCATGGATTGATTTTTCATATAATTAATATTACTTTCTGCAAAGGCAGACTTACAGTAGTGCCGATATTGTTTGTCTTTATCAATGAAAATGAAGTAGGATTCTCCGGAGTCTTGGTTCTTGATAACATAAACAGCGTCAATTTTGCTGTTGGTAGGTACTTTGGCAGGATCAAATAGGGCAATTGAGAAATTGGACTCTAATGTCTGCTGTAATCCGATAATAGCACATAACCGCCCTCGGATTCTTTCCCAATTGCGGCTTTTTTCGATTTTAGTGCCGTCAAGCCTTCCGTTCAGAAGCGCAGGGACCAGCTTTTTACCGTAGTACTCGGATGTACGCAAGCCAAAGGCAACATCCTGTGCATACTGCATACCTGCTATATGGGGGAAGTCTTCTAGTTTAAAATCCAAACGGAATTGATATAATTTACCTTTTCGCCCAGCGGTGATGTAATACCGAGTCTCGATTAACCGCTGCCATGCTTGCGCGGCTTCTAAAAATAGACACATTTCTTTTAATTCCTTTAAAAATTAACGGAACCCTGCAGTAGCAGAGTTCCGTAGAGAGCGTTTTCTTTCGGGATAACCCTAATCAGCTTGTGGGAACCGCCTAACCCTAATTCGAAGCTCCACAAGTGTACGGATGCTGACCCCATCACTTGCTTCAAAGCTAGATAGACACACGAGTTGCTATCTGTACTTATAGTATAAACAATTTACCGAAAATGTCAATAAAAATTTTGCATTCTTATTTCCGTTTCCATGCGCGGCGGGAGAGCAACACCAGAATGGGGAAGATCTCCAGACGGCCGGCCAGCATATCCACCGACAGCACCAGCTTGCTCAAATCGCTCATAAAGCCGAAATTGCAAGTGGGGCCAACGGCTTCCATACCCGGACCGATGTTATTGAAGCAGCACAGCACCGCAGACAGGTTGGTGCCGATGCTCTGTCCATCCAGACTAATGAGCAGATAGCTGATTACCACGATCAGCAGGTAAGCGGCCAGATACGCATTGGTATTGGACAAAACACCCTCGCTGACCGGGCGATCATTGTTGCGCACCACCTGTACCTTTTTGGGGCTAAGGATCTGACCCACGCTTCGCTTCAAACTCTTGAACAGCAACATCACACGGGCCACCTTAATGCCGCCGCCGGTAGAACCGGCGCATGCGCCTACGATCATGAGCATCATCAAAATGCCCTTGGAGAAGGCAGGCCATTTGTCGTAATCAGCGGTGGTGTAACCGGTGGTGGTCATGATGGAGGACACCTGGAATGCAGAGTGGCGAATGGTGTCAGAGAGATTGCCGTACAAATCGTAGATGTTAATGGCAATGGCTACGATGGCGGCAATGACGATGGCAAAATACAGCCGCAGTTCCTCGTCCTTGAACACAGCCCGGAATTGCTTCAGGAGCAGCAGATAGTAGCAGCTGAAGTTCACACCGAACAGGAACATGAAAACAGTCGTCACATTCTGGATATAGGGGGAACAGCTGGTTAAGGAATCATTATACACACCGAAGCCACCTGTGCCTGCAGTACCAAATGCAGTGCATACCGCATCCAGCGCCGGCATACCGCCGAGAAGCAGGAAGATCACATTGATCACAGTAAGCACGATGTAGATCACATACAGGATCAGGGCGGTTTGGCGCATTTTGGGTACTAACTTACCTACATCCGGGCCGGGGCTTTCCGCACGGAGCAGGTGCATGGTAAAGCCTTCCTTGCCACTACCGGAGGAGATGGCCAGCAGGAACACCAGAACACCCATGCCGCCTACCCAGTGGGTGAAGCTGCGCCAGTACAAAAGACCTCGGGGTAAACTTTCCACATCGGACAAAATGGATGCGCCGGTGGTAGTGAAACCGGAAACGGTCTCGAAAAATGCGTCCATATAACGGGGGATCGCCCCGGAGAATACAAAGGGCAAAGCACCCAAAAGACTCATGAAGATCCAGGATAGGCCTACGCAGACCAGACCTTCTCTTGCGCCGAAGATCCGTCCTGCCCGGTGGCAAATGCCATAGAGCGCACCGGCGAAGGCCAGACCAATGGCCAGAGTCAGCAGGAAGCTGTTCACGGCCACCATCTCGCCATAGCACAGGCTGATGATCAGCGCAGGCAGCATAAATACCGACTCGATCATGAGGATTTGGGACAGGAATCGCCCAATCATCTTATAGTTCATGGGTTACTCCTTATGCAAAAATATCGTTGATCTGGTTCAGCACACGGCCACCACTGGTGACCACGACCACCGTATCACCGGCTTCAAAATAGCTGTCACCGTTGGGGATCTGCGTCTGTGCGCCGTGGGTGATGCTGACCAGCAACACATTGGGCTTCAGCTTCATGCTCTTCAGAGGAACACCCAGGTTTCTGGTGGTGTCATCCACCATAAATTCCACCGCTTCTGCGTGACCTTCCGCAATGGAATGCACAGAAACCGCAGCGCCCACCTGGTTTTCCATGGCACGCACATAGCGCACGATGGTGTTGGAGCAAAGTTCACGGGGATTGATGAGAGATCCCAGCGCCATGTTATCTGCCAGAGCCGCATTTTCCGGACGGCTCAGCTTGGTAATGATCTGGGGGACGCCACGGCTTTCTGCATACAGGGAGATTACCATGTTGGTCTCGTCCAGACCGGTGAGGGTCACCACCGCATCGCAATCGCCCAGACCCTGTTCTTCCAGGGTGTGATGGTTACTGCAATCGCCGTTGATAATATTGGCATGAGGCAGTAGTTCTGCCAGCTCCTGGCAACGGGCGGCATTCTTTTCCAGCAAGGTCACAGTCATCTTGTTCTTAGCCAGCAGCTTCGCCAGATAATAGCTCACACGACCGCCACCGCAGATCAGCACGCTACGTACCCGACGGGTGATGATGCCCAGATTCTTCAGTAGGGAAGCCAGGTCGTCCGTGGGAGCGGTGACGAAAATGCGGTCGCCTTCCTTCAGTACGAATGTACCGCTGGGAGCAATGGCTTCACCGGAACGAACAACGGCGCACACCAGAACACGGCACTTGACGATGTTGCTCAGTTCCATCAAAGCCACACCGGCCAGCTTACTCTGGTTGTCCACACGCAGCTCTACGATCTGTGTACGACCCTTGGCAAAACTGTCACGGCGCAGGAAACCGGGGAATTTCAGCAATCGCTCAATTTCCATGGCGGCCTGCTTCTCGGGATTCACGGTCAAAGACAGGGGGAAGGTGTCGTGCATGGTCATGACCTGATCGGCATATTCCGGATTGCGGATGCGGGCAATGGTATGCACATTGGGATTCATGCCATGGGCGGTGAGACAGCAAAGCAGATTCACCTCGTCTGCATTGGTGGCGGCGATTACCAGTTCTGCTTCGGCAATGGCGGCTCTGTCCAATACCTCACGGCTGGCGCAGTTGCCACAGATGCCCAGAGCATCATACCGCTGGACAGCTTCATCCACCACCTGGGGATTCTGATCCACAATGGTCAGATTATGCCCTGCGGCGGCTAATTGACGAGCCATGGTCATGCCCACCTTTCCACCGCCTGCGATGATAATATCCATACCCATTCCTCCTGTGAGAAAATACACTTTCTCTCTATTATACCACGCAGCATCCTAAAGTCAAATGCATAATGCACAATGCATAATGCATAATGAAGGTATTTGCTTCGCAAATGATTTTAAATAAGTCGCCAAGGGCGACACGTTCATTTTGCACTTTGCATTTTACATTATCCATTCACACCCTGTTATCGTTCCATAAGAACGATAACAGGGTGTGCGTTTGCACACCCTGTTTGTTACAGTTCTTCCAGATATTCTACACCGGGCAGCTTGAATAGGTCTGCCAGGACTTCCGTATGATGACGACGCTTGCGCATCTTCAAGGTAACGGTGTAAGCTCGAACCTCCGATTGGGTTTCGGACTCCCGCTCCCGCTGGAAATTGCTGGCTTCAATGCCCAGTTCTTTGACTTCCCGGAGAAAATCACCCAGAGAAAACTCCCGGTTGATCTCCACAAACACATCCATGCGGTTGGAGTTGCTCCGCATCTGGTTATCCATCTTCTGCATCAAGCTGAAAATGCCCAGAATGGCCACAGCGCCAGCTAGCGCAGCTTCATAGAAGCCGATGCCGATGGCAAGACCCAGGCCTGCGGTTGCCCACAGACCGGCGGCAGTGGTCAGACCCTTGATCTGGCTACGCTTGGTGACGATGATCGTACCGGCACCCAGAAAACCGATGCCGCTGACCACCTGTGCGCCCAAACGGACGGGATCACCTGTGTGGAAGGCTTGGTAAATATACTGGTTGGTCATCATAACAATGCAGGCGCCCAGACAGACCAGGACGTATGTACGCAGACCGGCGGCACGATTCTTCATTTCTCGTTCCATACCCAGGATACCACCCAGAATAACTGCCACCACAATTCTTAGAATTACAGCAAAATAAGTGACATACCGAATCTCTACCAAATGATCCATACCAGCACCTCCTGTTAAATGTTATGCTATTGTACCATAAATATGCAAAAATGCAACCTAAAAATTATGAAATGTCAATTAAATCCAGATAAATCTTCATTTTTTACCAAATTATGCATTTTGCATTTCTCTACTCTGGCAGGTGAACAGGATCACCTGTTTGTTCTGGGATTCCTCGGTCAGGATCTCCATGGCCTGTTTGGCACGGATATCGTCAAAACGCACCAGAGCATCGTCCAGTACCAGAGGGGCATGGGGTGTCAGTTCCCGTGCCACCGCCAAACGCAGAGCCAGATACAGCTGATCCACCGTGCCGTCACTGCGCCATTGGGCAGCGTACAGGGTGTCTTCGTCCTCTGCGCCCACACGCAGGCTTAGATCCTCGCCCATGGCCAGCCGCTGATAGCGACCGCCGGTGAGCTTGGCGAATAGTTCCTGGGTGTGCTTGGAGATCATGGGTGCGAATCGCCGTTGCAGAGAGGTGGATGCTTTATACAGGGCTTCCTGTGCCATTTCCAAAGCGTAATAGGTGTCCTCCAACCGGGCAATGCGACGGTTCAAGGTGTCCAGTCTTGCACGGAGCAAGGACTCCTGTCCAATACTCTCTGCCTGTCCCATGGCTTGACCCAATCGCAGCTGCAGTTGCTGCTGTTCAAAGAGGGCTCTATTCAAGGCCTCCTGGGTCTGGGCGGCGGTCAAGGTTAGCTTGTCCGTGTATGCCGGTGCATCCACCGTGCGGATCATACCCTTCAGCACCTGGGCGTGCTCCTGGGTCTTGACCAGATCCGCCTTGGCCGTTGCCAGCTGCTTGTGGGTGTCCATGGCGGCGCGCCATGCCTTGCGGCATTCCTCGGGAGAGGTTTCACCCACCAGATCTGCAATTTGCTGATCCAGCTGGGCTTTTTTCTGATTCATGGCATCCACAGCTTCTTGATGGGCAGACAGCTTCTGCTGATAGATTGCCTGTTCCTGTGCATAGGTCTCCGCCTGGGCAATCCATTGCTCTTGTGCCTTGCCGGGATGCTTGGCGGCAATGGCATCCAGTTCCTGTTGCCATGCCTTCTTCTTGCGGCTACGCAGGAAGGGGAGAATACCCAAAGTCAAAATACCCAGCAGAATATCCACGAAGGATGTGGGCTTGTTCAGTTTTTCTTGTAATTGATTATAGGCTTCCACATCTGCTTTGGCCTCGGCCATAGCCTGTTGGGCGTCGCCCATAAAGCTTGGTGCCTGGGGCATATCGGGCATACTCTGCATAAACAGGGTATTTCGCTGCTCCAACAGCTGCTCCAATGCCTGCAGATTCTGTTCCAAATCCTGGGGCTGGGGCAAATCAGCGCATTGAGTTTCCAGAGTTTGCACCAATGCGGTGGTGTCTGCCAAGGCCTGCTGTGCGGCCTCTACCTGGCGAACATTGTCGGCGGCCTGGTCATATTCCAATGCCGCTTGATGGTTTTTTAGATCTGCGATCAGCTCCACCAGCTTGCCCTGGCGATCCTCAATGGTGTGGGCTTCGGTCTGCAGCTGCTGTAATTGCTGCAGCTGACTGCGATGCTGATCCCGATCCTTCTCCGCTTGGGGCAGCAGACCCTTATTGTTAAAGCGGCACTTGTTTTTCAGATCCTTCAAGGTCTGACCCAGCTTGTCGCCTGCACCGCTTTCATCACCGGTGGTGACCAGATTGTTCAGCCGTCTGCGGAGGGCTTCGTCCTGGGTCACAGGCAGGTCAGCCAGCTTTAAAAAGCCTGCCCGGGTGAATACGCTGCGTTCCACACCCAAAAGCTTTTGACCACAGTTGACCCCGTCCAGTTCGGGCACATCCAGACCGGTGTCGGTCTCATATGCCCGGAAATCACCGAAGGGTACACGACCTACGGTGCGTCGTTCAATAGTAATCTTTTTGCCTTCCCATTCCAGCTCCATCCGTCCGGACATGGCGGCGCCGGACCAGGGAGCATAACGCTCCTTGTCTGCCAGGGTAGTGCCGGTGGAACGGGCTCTGGTGTCGATGCCATAGAACATATTCACCATAAAGGCGCACCAGGTGCTTTTGCCCCATTCATTGGGGGCATGGATCACGTTCAATCCGGGTTCTAAGGTCAAAGTGGCATGCTCCAGCTTGCCGAAGGTGGCGGTCATAGATAAAATCCTCATGGCAGCTTGACCTCCTGACCGTCCAGAATTTTACGGGAAATCCGGGCTGCCAGCATGGCTCTGCGAGACAGAACCTCGCTGTCAGACTGGGCGGCTTCCTTCAACAGGGAGAAATACACACCCTCCAGGGAATCCTGGTCAATATTGCTCCACAGATCCACCTCGGGGATGGTTTCATCCCGTAATTGCAAATTGGCAATGTGGGAGAACTGATTCCGAAGGGCATCCAGATCAATGCCGGCGCTGTAGCCGGTCAAGGTGACCCGATAGAAATCGCTGCTCTCCACAGCAGGCAAAATGGCGGACAATGCGCTGTGGGCATCCTCACCGGCTTCTACCTCTTCGTCGTAGAATCGGGGCGTGTCCAAAAGTAACGGAGATACGGTGATCTCCTCATCCAGATCCACCAGGATCACACCCTTTTGACCCAGTTCGTCAAAGCCCTTGCCCATGGGACAGCCGGGCCAGGCGCAAAGGGTCTCACCGGCCTTCAAAGAACCGGCCTTGTGAACATGACCCAAAGCCACATAATGCAAACCGGACTCCTGCAGCTGATGCCGGGTAATGGGGCAGTAGTTGGAGGTGGCGGTGTTGGCTTCTGCGTGCAGTACACCAATGTGCCAGCGGGCATCGCCTTCCACATGGAAACCCTTCAAAAGACCCGGACAATCCATGCTCTCATAGCCTGCACCGTACAGGATGCAATCCAGCTCCGGCAAGGGAAGGGCAGTGATCTTGGCATGTTTGAAAATGTGGACATTTCTGGGCCATTCTTCCTTTTCGTAGGGAGAATCGCCGGTAATAAAATCGTGGTTGCCCGGGGTGATGACCACAGGAATATCCAGCCCGGACAGGGCAGAACGCAGAGCGGTCATGGTCTCGGGCGTGTATGCCCCGTCAAACAGATCGCCTGCAATGAGTAACAAATCGCAGCTGTGGGTCTTGCAGAGCTTGCAGATCTTCTCCGGCAATTTTCGCAATTCCCGACGGAGTGTCTGGGTATTTTCTTCGCCCAGACCGGCCATGACCGCATCTAAATGCCAGTCAGCGGTGTGTAGAATTCTCATCGGCAATATCCACCCTTTCTGTGTTGATGCAAAGGCCGGTGGCAGTGTCAATGGTAAAGACCACGGCCTCCATTTTGGTAGGGCCATCTGCCCAGCGGTAACGCTCGGTCAGATCCCCACGGAATTTGGCAATGGACAGATCGGGACGGATGCCCAGCACGGAATCCCGAGGGCCTGTCATACCCAGATCGGTCACATAGCCTGTACCCTTGGGCAAAATGCGGTTATCGGCGGTGGGCACATGGGTGTGGGTGCCCCATACTGCGCTGACACGACCATCCAGCATATAACCCATAGCAAGCTTTTCAGAGGTAGCTTCTGCATGGATCTCCACCAAAATCAGCTTGGTGTCCAGCTTTTTCAAGATCCGTTCCACTTCCAGGAAGGGATTGTCCGGGGTGTAATCCATGCTCACACGACCCTGTAGGTCGATGACAGCCAGAGGGCCGGCCTTGGTGTCATAGACCGCCCAACCCTTGCCGGGGGCTTGGGGGGCATAGTTGGCAGGCCGCAGTACACGGTCTGTGTCCTCTAAATAATTCACGATCTCCCGTTTGGAGAAGCTGTGGTTGCCCAGGGTGATCACGTCCGCACCGGCATCGAAAATATCCTCTGCCTGCTGGGGGGTCAGACCCACCACTGCCGCATTTTCACCGTTGACGATCACAAAATCCGCTTGGGTTTTCCGCTTTAAATATCGCAGGCTGCGCTGGATGCGATCCATACCCGGACCGCCCACCACATCGCCCACAGCCAATACTTTAAATTCCATAACATCCATCCTTTAACATATATGCGACAAATCCTAATTTATCGCTCTGTTGGTTGTTGCACTGCACCCTCGGCTCCCCTCATAGGGGAGCTGGCAAAAATCGGCTCTTCGAAACCGATTTTTGACTGAGGGGTTGTCGTAATGGCGGTGCGCATCCTGTATGACACTCCCCCAGTCAGCTTCGCTGACAGCCCCCTCAAAGAGGGAGCCAAGGTGTTTAACCAGCAGAGCGATCAATATGAAATTCCTATTTTACAGATTTTGCGTACTCTGTGGGGGTAATGCCGAATTTTCCCTTAAATTGACGGGAGAAATGGTGAATGGTTGAGTAATGGAGCGCGCTGGCGATCTCGGAGAAATTCAGATTGCCTTCCCGGATCATCTGCTTGCTTTCCTGCAGCTTGATGCGCCGTATGTACTCGCCGGGGGACAGCTGCAAATGCTTGTGGAAGAGGCTGGTCAGATAACTGGGACTTACATCAATATTCTTTGCTACCAGGGGTACGGTCAGCTTGCTGCGCACGTTGTTGGAAATAAATTGCTGGGCACGACGGACGATCTCGTTCTCGTTGTTGATGCCCTGGGGCTTCCGCACAGGGGCTTGAGGTTCATGCTCCAAACGCAGCAGAATCAAAAGCAGCTGCCGTAGCAGACCCAAAATCATATCCTCAGAAAAATCATCGGGGTGTTCCTGCTCACGGAGCATCAGACGCAGACAATCCAGCGCCTTCTGGGGAGAACGGAACTTGCGGTTGCTCATGCCGTCCAAAGACAGACCCTCCACATCAAAGGAAACGGTCACATAGCCGGGGGCAACGCCAATATCGGCATACTGCATGTGCCATTGACCGGGGGCGTACAGAATCAGATCACCGGGTTCCAGCAGATGATCCTGTCCCTCTGCCACAGAGTGCAAAGTGCCCTTGTCCACATAGGTGATCTCGTACATATCATGGGACTCGCCGGGGAATACAAAACCTTGTTCACGCTCCTGGTAGAAGAAGGTGTACATCCGGGGGATCTTCATCCGGGGCTGTACCCGGAAATCCACAGAGTGGGGGAGTACCTCCTGCAGTTGGTACTTTCCGGAGACACGCAGAGAGTTGTTGCCGCCAAAGGGTGTGACAAAAAACTGTACATTCTTGTACAGGGAAACGGGCTTATCCAAATAGAAATTCATATATTCCTCTCCGGGGATGGCCACGGACAGCACGCACAGACCCGGTTCGGGGAATAACTGCACCGGCTCACAGGTGATCCGCACAGGGATGTGCTCGGAGTTCAGAGGCAATGTGCTTCGTTCCTCCGGATCGGCCAGTTTTTGAGAAGTATAATTTAAAATGATACCGAATTTTTTGAAACTAATGGCATTTAAGTTAAGAATCATGGGGAAACCTCCCTAAAAACAGCAATAGCGTCACTTTTTGTGACGCTGTTACTATAACACAAATAATTGAAAATGGCAAATGTTTTCTGCGAATTTTTCGATTGATAATAGGGGAAGGTGCCTAAATTCCAATTTATCGCACTGTCATTTCGATGCGCTGTAGGGGCGGTTATTAACCGCCCGCCCAATCATTTGCATACAAATGATTGGGATTTCGCAGAAATAAATTGGATTATCGCCTTGCGGCGATGTGATTTTGTTATGACAAAA
>JAFYVL010000076.1 GCA_017549125.1 Oscillospiraceae bacterium
AAGAAAAAGTATCTTTATATACAAAACTGCATAGAGCATTAAAAGACGGTGGATATTTTGTACTGACAGACTACTTCTCTTTGTCTGATGAAGAAGAACATATGCACCGACAAAACTTGATTGCATTGAAAGCAGAGCAAAGAATTGCCGATGATGCGTTTTACCATTACGACACTCCTCTTACAGTAAAACACGAAACAGAAGCACTTATAAAAGCCGGCTTTTCTTCTGTCCTGGTGCTGAAAAATTGGGGAGCGACCTATACCATAAAAGCAGTTAAATAAATTCCAATTTGTCGGTCAGTTTAATGACAAAAAAAGCACACCGTTTTTGCCCCTAAAAAATTATCTTACCTCAATTTGCCTTTTTAGCACATATCATACCTCTGAAATGGTCTAAAATTGGCCCAAAACTCATACTTTTACAAATGATTGCAATTGGGAACGATATGTGATATAATTAGAGAAAAGGAGGAGATTTATATGAAAAAAAGTGTTATGACAGTTTGTACTTTACTATTAACAATAACAATGACATTTTTGTTTTCTTCCTGCTCTAAAGTTGAGATAGCAGATGGTGAAATAGTAGCCGTATTTAAATATGACAATATTGATGTACATGAAACCTTATCCAATGAAGATGCTAACATTGTTCGTGAAGTATTTAAAGGAAAATCCTTGTTTTCAGACTCTCCTTCCTGCGGTTTTTCTGAAAATATAGCACTCATAATAGATGGCAATACTTACTGTATTGCATGTGATACTTGTGGCATAATATATAGCGTAAAAGATGATAAATATTTAAATTTAGATGACAGTGAAAACGAGACTATCCGTAATTTGCTTTGCGAATATGGTTTTAAATTTCCTTGTTTATAAAAATATAACTTGCAAGAAAAAAGGACTATGATCTTTCGGTCATAGTCCTTTGATTTTAGTCTAACGGCTTCATTGTGGGGAACAGGATGACTTCACGGATGGTGTCGGAGTTAGTGAGCATCATGACACAGCGGTCGATACCGATGCCCATGCCGCCCGTAGGAGGCATACCGTACTCCATAGCATTCAGGAAGTCCTCGTCCAGCATCTCGGTCTCGTCGTCGCCACGCTCACGCTGCTCCACCTGCTTCATGAAACGGCCTCTCTGGTCGATGGGGTCGTTCAGCTCAGAGTAGGCATTGCCCATCTCGCTGCGGCAAATGAAGAACTCGAAGCGCTCGGTCAAGCGAGGATCCAAGGGGCTACGCTTGGTCAAGGGGCTGACCTCAACAGGGTACATGGTAATAAAGGTGGGCTGTACCAGATGCTCCTCAACCTTCTGGTCGAAGCAAGCGTACAGAGCGTTACCCCATGTCTTTTCAGCGGCATCGGACAGCTCAACACCCTTGGCGGCAGCAGCGGCCACAGCCTCTGCATCGTCGGTGATGGCATCAAAGTCAATGCCCACATACTGCTTAACGGCTTCCACCATGGTAAGTCTGGGCCAACCGGGAGCCAGGTTGATCTTCTCACCCAGCCACTCCACATCGTAAGTACCCAGGATCTCCTTGGCTGCGCCGGAGACGATGCCCTCGGCGATGTCCATCATGTCATGGAAATCTGCATAAGCCTGGTACAACTCAACGGAGGTGAACTCGGGGTTGTGCTTGGGATCCATACCCTCGTTACGGAAGATACGGCCAATCTCGTACACACGATCCATGCCGCCGATGATCAGACGCTTCAAAGGCAGCTCAGTAGCAATGCGCATGAACATATCAATGTCCAGAGTATTGTGGTGGGTCACGAAGGGACGGGCAGATGCGCCACCGGCGATAGTATTCAGCACGGGGGTCTCTACCTCGATATAACCCATATTGTCCAAGTAATTACGCATGAACTTAATAAACTTGGAACGGATGATGAAGTTCTGCTTTACCTCGGGATTGACCATCAAATCCACATAACGCTGACGGAAACGGATCTCCTTATCGGTCAGGCCGTGGTACTTCTCAGGCAGAGGCAGCAGAGACTTGGCAAGCAGAGTCACGCTCTTGGCACGGACAGAGATCTCCTCGGTCTTGGTCTTAAAGACCTCGCCTTCTACACCCAGAATATCACCGATGTCCAGCTTCTTGAAGCGGGCATACTCTTCCTCGCCCAGCTCGTCGATCTTCACGAACAGCTGGATACGACCGGTGGAGTCCTGCAGGTCGCAGAACATAACCTTACCCTGGCCACGCTTGCTCATAAGACGGCCGGCGATCTTAACGCTCTTGCCCTCAAAGCCTTCGTAGTCAGCCTTAATAGCGGCAGAGTCAGCATTGAAATCAAACTTGGTCTGCACAAAGGGGTCACGACCCTCAGCCTGCAGAGCCGCCAGCTTATCACGGCGGATCTGAGCCTGCTCAGAAACAGGCAATTCTGCCTGCGGTACGAATTTTGCCATTACTTAGCCCTCACGAGAGATATTAACGACCTTCAGCGTGTAAGAACCGGCAGGTGCGTTAACGGTGAACTTATCGCCAATGGACTTGCCTACAACAGCACGGCCAAAGGGAGAGTCATCAGACAGCTTGTACTCCATGGGGTTGGCTTCCTGAGAACCTGTGATACGGTACTCGGTGATCTTGCCGTTCTCGTCCTCAACGGTGACGGTGCAACCCAGACCAACACGGCCGGAGGCTTCGTTCTCGTCCTCGATGATCACAGCGTGAGACAGAATGTCCTCGATCTCAGCAATGCGGCCATAGAGCTTAGCCTGCTCGTTCTTAGCTGCATCGTACTCAGAGTTTTCGGACAAGTCGCCGTAGGAACGAGCCTCAGCGATCATGGCTGCGATCTCGCGCTCACGGGTGGTCTTCAGATAATTCAGTTCCTTTTCCAGATCCTGCAGACGCAGGCTGGTAATTTTGTATTCCTTTGCCATACTATAAATCGTCCTTTCATACGAATATGTTTCCATAGGTTTATTTATTATAGTAGAAAACCCCAGTAGAGTCAAGATTTTTTTAATAATATTATAAAGTTTGGTGCAGTTGTGGGGCGGGAGACCCGTCCCCTACGCAAGAAAAACCGCTTCGGGAGTACCGAAGCGGTTTTGAGCAATATTATTCTGCAACGTAGGGCAGCAGAGCGATCTGACGAGCACGCTTGATAGCGGTGGTCAGGTCACGCTGGTGAGCTGCGCAGGTACCGGTGGTACGGCGGGGCAGAATCTTGCCACGCTCGGACAGGAACCGACGGAGCTTTGCAGTATCCTTGTAATCAATGCTGGTCACCTTATCCACGCAGAACATACAAACCTTCTTACGCTTGCGGGGACGGACACGCTGTTCGTTAGCCATGAAGATTACCTCCTTCGTAAGATTGTAGAAAAGTTCAAATTAGAAAGGAAGCTGTGCATCGTCATCGTCCAGCATCGCAAAATCGGATGCAGGAGCAGCTGCAGGTGCGGAGTAACCGCCACCGTAGCTGGGAGCTGCGGGTGCAGCGTAGGTGTTGCCATAGGCAGCGCCTTCGTTGCCGCGCTTGCTTTCGCCGAAGTAGACATTGTCTGCTACGACCTCAGCGGTACGACGCTTGTTGCCATCCTTATCTGTCCAGCCGCGAATCTGCAGCCGGCCGGAAACCACGATCATGGAACCCTTGGTGAAATACTTGGAGATGAACTCTCCGGTCTGACGCCAAGCAACACAATCAATGAAATCGGTTTCCTTCTCTCCGCTCTCAGACTTACCGAAGTCACGGTCAACAGCTACAGTAAAGCTGGCAACCGCTACGCCGGAGCCTGTGCGACGGAGCTCGGGGTCACGGGTCAGACGACCCATGATGGTAATGTGGTTGAGCATAGTTGTTCCTCCTTACTCTGCAACGACAGTAGTCATGCAGCGCAGAACGCCTTCAGTGATCTTCTTCACACGCTCCAACTCAGCGGGGAACTCGGGCTTGGACTCGTAGTTCATCAGAACGTAGTAGCCCTCGGGCAGATCGTTGATGGGGTATGCCAGACGACGCTTGCCCCACTCGTCAACGTTGGACAGAGTACCCTCCGCTTCCACCATTGCCTTGAACTTCTCCACAAGTGCTGCGATGCCCTCCTCGCCCTGTGCAGGGTCGATGATGTAGAGCACCTCATACTTACCGGTGATCTTAGCCATGTTGATTGCACCTCCTTTTGGACTTTTGGCCTCCGGTCTCGCCGGAAGCAAGGATTTGTCCGCATTCGCAGACTGCAGTATTATAGTATAATTTTCTTTAAAAGTCAAGTAGTTTTGGGTGAAAATATTTATTTTGGGAAACAATAATCAGGACAGGAGGTTAGATCATGGAGAAAAAAGACGAAAAACAACCCATCCCCTGGGAGGCAAAAGACCCCAAGCCCCCGGTTGTCCATTCCGGGCATACGGAAAACAGAATCAAGCACTAAATTCATATTTATCGTTCCGTTAGAGCACCGTAGGGCGGGGGCTTGCTCCCGCCATGCCGCAGTAAATCACAGCATTCGTGTTGGTTTTTACATTTTAGGCGGGAGCAAGCCCCCGCCCTACCGGATTGTGCGACAAATTGGATTTTACAAAAAAGCAGTGAGGTCTCCCCCACTGCTTTTCTATTATTGTGCGTCAAATACTTCCTTGCCCAGACCGCAGACGGGGCAGACCCAATCGCCGGGAACATCTTCCCAAGCAGTGCCGGGTGCTACGCCATTGTCGGGATCGCCAACGGCAGGATCGTATTCATAGCCACAAGGGCATACATATTTCATAAAGATTCCTCCTTGGGGGTTGGGACGGGAGACCCGTCCCCTACGTGATTACTTAAAGTGGCGGTCCAGCAGACCCTTCAGAGCCTTGCCGTGGCGAGCCTCGTCCTTTGCCATCTCATGGATGGTATCATGCAGAGCATCCAGGTTATTCTTCTTGCAGCAAGCTGCCAGATCGAACTTGCCCTGGGTTGCGCCGAACTCGCAGTCTACACGCCATGCCAGGTTCTTCTTGGTGGAAGCGGTCATGTTGGGCTCCAGAGTGCTGCCCAGCAGCTCTGCAAACTTAGCAGCGTGCTCAGCCTCTTCGTAGGCTGCCTTCTCCCAGTACAGACCGATCTCGGGATAACCCTCACGGTGTGCGATACGAGCCATGCACAGGTACATACCAACCTCGCCGCACTCGCCCATGAAGTTAGCCTTCAGCTGCTCCAGGATATATTCCTTGTCCTCTGCGGAAATGTCGGGGTTGTTGGCGACGGTGGTCTCATAGATGCCGAACTCGTGCTCAGCAGCCAGCTTCATCTCGCCCTTCTGCTCGATGAACTTGGAAGCGGGAACCTTACATACGGGGCACTTGAAATCAGCGGCCAACTCCTCAGCGGTGTGGACATAACCACAAACAGAACATACAAACTTTTTCATAAAAACTTTCCTCCAAAATATATTTTATTGATGATTACATTGACTACACAGCCCGGTAAAGCTGAGGCTACAGGACTCTACCTGTCCGCCGGATTCCTGGGCTGCCCGGTTTGTCAGTTCCGGGGGGATATCCATTTGCATCAAGTCGATGACTTTGTCACAACCGGTGCAGATGAAATGCACATGGGGATCGGTATTTGCGTCGAAACGCTCCACACCACGAACAGTTGCGATGACACTGGCCGTCCCCTGCTGCCGGAACAAATTCAAGTTGCGGTAAACCGTACCCATGGATAAGTCCGGGATCTGCTGTTTCAGGTCTGCGTACACCGTTTCTGCCGATGGGTGCGCTTTGGTTCCCCGAAGA
Organism: Oscillospiraceae bacterium; assembly: GCA_017549125.1. Taxonomy (GTDB): domain Bacteria; phylum Bacillota; class Clostridia; order Oscillospirales; family Oscillospiraceae; genus Faecousia. The sequence continues at coordinate 5,753 of JAFYVL010000076.1, forward strand.
TATTCCAAGATCGCATTGCGCTTGCGAAAGTTCTTTCCGGAAACCTCCATGCCATCACCTTCTTTCAGTTTGGTGGCTAGATAAGAATGATTCTTATTTACACCCAGAGTATAACATGTGGGTGTTCAATTGTCAATAGGTAATTTAAAAATATTTAATGATCGCATACCTCAATCGGCCCCTACAACGCATCGAAATGACAGTACAAAAATTGGGGATTGCAAAATTGGAGTCGGTGTGATATACTTTTGTCGTTGTCAACTATTTATTTGTCAAATTCGATTATAAGGATGTGTATATATGGTTACAATCAATGAGCTCTATGATCTGTCTCACACCATGGCGGCAGATTATTTAAAGGGATTTACTTATCCTTGGGAGGCTCTGAAGGGCATCAAGGCTTTGATTTTAGAGCTTGGCAAGGATTTGGGCGAAGATTACACCCAGATCTCTGAAAACGTCTGGGTACACAACACCGCCACCGTCTCCCCTACCGCTTATATCGGTGCGCCCTGCATCATCGGTGCAGGTACAGAAGTTCGTCACGGCGCATTTATCCGTGGCAGCGCATTGGTGGGCGAAAACTGCGTGGTAGGCAATTCTGTGGAACTGAAAAATGTGATCCTGTTCGATAATGTGCAAGTGCCTCATTATAATTACGTAGGCGACAGCATCCTGGGCTACAAGGCGCACATGGGTGCAGGTTCTATCACCTCCAACGTAAAGGCCGACAAAGCCCTGGTGGTGATCCACACAGAGCCCCCCATCGAGACCGGCATTAAGAAGGTCGGCGCCATGCTGGGTGACCGTGCTGAGATCGGCTGTAACAGCGTTTTGAATCCCGGTACGGTGGTTGGCAGAGATTCCAATGTGTACCCCACCAGCTGTGTCCGTGGTGTGATCCCGGCGAATAGTATTTATAAGTTAAACGGCACTATCGTTACAAAACGATAATTCCGCGCACCCCTCAGTCAGCTATGGCTGACAGCTCCCCTGCAAGGGGAGCCTTATAAGAAATCAGATTAGGAGAATAATTATGGGAAGATATTTTGGTACTGACGGTTTCCGTGGAGAAGCCAATGTGGACTTGACAGCAGATCATGCGTATAAAGTTGGTCGTTTCTTAGGCTGGTATTATGGCGAACTGAAGCGCCGCAGCGGCAGCGAAGAGCCTGCCCGGATCGTCATCGGCAAGGACACTCGCCGATCCAGCTATATGTTTGAGTACACCCTGGCAGCCGGTCTCACCGCTTCCGGCGCAGATGCCTACCTGCTCCACGTGACCACCACCCCCTCCGTGGCCTATGTGACCCGTGTGGACGAGTTTGATTGCGGCATTATGATCTCCGCCAGCCACAACCCCTTCTACGACAACGGCATTAAGCTGCTGAACCACAACGGCGAAAAGATGGAAGACGAGGTCATTGATCTGGTCGAAGATTATATTGACGGCAATCTGGAATTGTTTGGTCAAAAATGGCCCGAACTGCCCTATGGTAAGAAGGAGCATGTGGGTGTATCCGTGGACTACAGTTCCGGTCGTAACCGCTACATTGGCTATCTGATCAGCCTGGGTCTGTTCTCTTTCAAAGGCATGAAGGTAGGTTTGGATTGCGCCAACGGTGCAGCCTGGAACATTGCAAAATCCGTTTTTGACGCATTGGGTGCCAAGACCTATGTGATCAATGCCGACCCCAACGGCTGCAACATCAACAACAATGCCGGTTCTACGCACATTGAGGTTTTGCAGAAATATGTGGTGGACAACGGTCTGGATGTGGGCTTCGCCTACGACGGCGATGCCGACCGTTGCCTGTGTGTGGATGAGAATGGTGATGTGGTCAACGGTGATCATATTCTCTATATCCTGGGCGACTATATGCAGAAAAAGGGTCAGCTGGACAACAACACCGTGGTCACCACCGTTATGTCTAATTTTGGTCTGTACAAAGCGCTTGACGAAAAGGGCATCGGCTATGCCAAGACCAAGGTTGGCGACAAGTATGTATATGAGTACATGGTGCAAAACGGCTGTCGTTTGGGCGGCGAGCAATCCGGTCATATTATCATCTCCAAGTACGCTACCACCGGTGACGGCATCTTGACCAGCTTGAAGATCATGGAGGTTATGCTGGCGTCTAAGAAGAAGCTGAGCCAGCTGTGTGAAGGTTTGACGATTTATCCTCAGGTTTTGAAGAATGTGCGTGTGAATTCCAAGCCGGAAGCCCAGAACGATCCTGTGGTACAGGCTGCTGTGCAGGCTGTGGCGGATCGTCTGGGTGAGACCGGACGCATTCTGGTGCGTGAATCCGGCACAGAACCGGTGATCCGGGTCATGGTGGAAGCACCCAGTAAGCAGGTCTGCCAGGAATGTGTGGATGAAGTAGTCAATGTGATTTGTACCCAGGGACACGCAAGGGTTTAAATAGGTTTGAAAGGCCGACTCGCTTGAGTCGGCCTTTTCCCGTGGTCTCGCGTGACACAAAACGGAACGCTGAGGACAGCGTTCCCTACAACCCCACATCCGGCTATGCGAGCCACCTTCTCCCCAGGGAGAAGGCATAACCTCATCCGGCACTACGTGCCACCTTCCCCAAAGGGGAAGGTTTAAAAAATGCCGCCCGGATGGGCGGCATTTTAGGGACTTATGATTTTATTAGGCGTTGGGATTTTCCCACCCAAGGATATCAAAGATATCCCATGCAGCAAAGATATCTGCATATGCTTCCTGTGTGCACATCTTCTGGACACTAGCCTTCTGTTCATCAGTGAAGTTAATCCAAGTCTCGTTGATCAACTCAACAGTGTTTCTCATGGAGGTTTCTTTAACCTTAGCGGACTCAGCAATCACATTGCCCTCAGCATCCACGATAGTAGCCTTGGCATAGATGGTCGTCTGGCCGCCGTTGTACTGCATGATATTAATCAGACGCAAGGAGTTAGCTGCCCTGGTAACAACCTGATTCTCATCCACCCACAGGCTGATCTCAACATGAGCACCCTCGGGCAGGTTAGTAGCAGTTGCCTTGAAGCCCAAAGCAGTCTTTTCGGTATCCAGGGAGATGTGAGTGATCTCAACAGTGGGATCAGCAGGCACAGGAGCAGCCTTCACATACAGGCTCATCTTGTATGCGTTGCTGGTACCCTTACTGAAAGTAGTGAAGTTATTATAGTATTCCAAAGACTGATCCTTGACTGTACCGCTAGTTTGATCAGTATACTTAGCGTTACGGCTATGGATATAGACCAAGCCATCTGCCTCGCTGGCAACTTCTAGATACCAGATAGAATACTCGTTAGCCTCCGCAGTAAAGGTCAGGCTGTTACCGGTAGCACCGGAGGTCAAGTACTGATCGCCCAGCAGCAAGTAGAAGTCAGTAGTGCTTTCCTTCACATACTGAACGGTCATAGCAGCCATGGAATCCAAAACAGCAAAACCATTCACGTCTGCGGTAGCAACGCCAACCAGCTTATCACCGTAGCTATTGGTATTCACACCCATTGCAACCTTGTTGGAAGGATTGTAGATAACGACACTGTCACCCTCGTTCAGTTTGGTGGACAGAGTGTAGATCTCACCGGTACATACAGAGCAGAAGCCGTCAACTACGGTATGCCCCAGAGCATCCACAATATCGCGCTCCTCTTCGTAGCCGCAATCGTCACAGATATACAGCTGGTAACCATAGGTGATACAGGTGGCACCGATAATTTCGTCGGCAGCCATGGTGTGACCGGGAGCAGTCAGAACAGTCTCGCTGATGAGTGCGCCGCAATCTGCACAGGTAACGGTCTCCTTACCGTCTACCAAGCAAGTTGCTTCCTCAGTAACAGTTTCGGTATTTGCATGGGTGCAAAGCTGGGTGGTGTAGTGGCTGACCAAAGAAGCGGTTTCCACATAGAATGCCAGAGTCTGATCCTTGGTGTTACCGGTAGTGTTGTTATATGCACGCCAGTCGGGATTAGTAACATACACACCCAGATAACGTACAGTAGGAGTAGCTACCTTCAGATAGCCAGAAGCATCCAAGCTCCAGTTCTTATTGGTATTTGTACCAACACGAACACCGTTGTTTGCATCAGTAGAATACAGCCATTTTGTGGTATCGCCGTTGGGATAAATAATCATGGATTCGTCAAGATTCTTGATGATATTCCACTTCAGCGCATCTTCAATTGTACCAGTCAACTTATCGCCATCCACAGTCATAACAACTGCGGTAGGTGCTGCAGAAGAACCCTTTGCAGAGGTCAGCGCATAGGTCTTAGTGGTAGAACTCATGGTAATAACCACAACATCGTCGCCCTTGATAGCGGACAGGTCGGTCTTAACGAACTCGGCCTCGCCACCTGCAACGCCCCAGGTGTACAGAGCGTACAGGGTCACATCACCGGTGGTGTGATAGTCCTCGGTATAAACCTCGGGCTGCTCGGTGGTATCCTCAACCTCCTCAGCAGTCCAGCCAACGAAGGTATAGCCCTCGGGAGCAGCGGGAGTGGGAAGAGTCAAGGGATTGCCGTTGTATTCCATGGGCTCGATGGCCTCAATGCCACCGGGAACCTCAAAACTAACAGTATAGGTAACCTCGGCAACACCGCAGTTGGTGCAAATGTTGTCCACGAAGTTATGTCCGGTAGCGGGAATGGTCTCGGTAACGGTGTTATCACCGGCAGTACAGGTTTTGGTCTGCTCGCCGTCCTCAGTGCAGGTAGCGGGAGTAGTTACGACCCATTCGCCATAGGTATGACCGGCAGCCTCGGTAGCTGCACCCTCTTCCAGTACAGCACCGCAATCGGCACAAACGGTATCGCCGCTGTAGCCGCCCTCAGTACAGGTAGCATCAACACCATTGATCACATTGGTGTTAGCATGCCCACAAACGGCAGCATCCTCGCTCACAGGAACCAGGTGCAGCTTGGGAGCTGCAGAGTTAAAGGGATAGAATGCAAAATAATTAAATTCAGTATTGTTATTCAATGCCAAATATCTGACATCGGAACCACCATCAAAATGGATATAATAGGTGCCATCTTCGTTAGCATCCACATCCAAAGCCAAAGCATCTGCCTCAGCTACCAGACGGCCTTCATTTTCAGATTTCCAACCCAAATAGTTATCACCTTCTACGCTCTCAGCATAAATGGTGTACTTACCGGTATTGACATTCTGAACCAAAACGAACACCTGATTTGCAACAACGCTTACAATGCTCTCGGGCAGTTCGGTAGCCAGGGTATCCACAGCCTGGTAACGAGAAGTAGTTGCAGTGCCCAGATCATTGGTCATATAATGATAGGTGCTGCCGTCCTTAGTACGCAGACCTGCAATGTAGTATCTGCCAGCCATGCTTGCGGGCAGATCGCCATCGCAGTTTTCGCAGATGCCGTCTACATAGTTGTGACCCAAGGCAGGCACAACCTCAGTGGTGCTATACTTGCCACAGGAGCAAGTGGTAACAATAGAACCCTTTTCGGTACAGGTAGCAGGGATGGTTTCAACAGTCAGGTTTTCCTCAGGATGTTCACATACAGAAGCAACCTCACAGGTGACAGAAATGCTGTCCATACGAACCTGTCCGGACAGCTTAGCCACAGTAAAGCTATCTACTGCACTAGTAAATGTCACTGTCACCTTGTCGCTGGAAGTAGCAACAGTTGCGCCGGAAACAGTTCCAATTGAAGTCTTCATAGTCGTTGCATAAGAACTAGAGTTGCAATCAAATACGATAGATTTCATACCGGCGCACTCAACAATCAACTCACTGCTTGCATAGAAACGAGCAGGTTTGGCATAGTCTGCCACATTACTAGTAGAAGCTTTTTTATTGTTGGTTAACTTAATGCCGTTTTGTTCCCAAATCTGCTGGGAAGTAGTGAAGGTAGTACGATTCGCCTTGTCTGCGAAAGATAAAGCAACCGTCTCTTCGGCGGCGCTGGCGGTCAGAATGCTCATAGGCAGCATGCCCACGATCATTACGAGTGCCAGCAATACGGATAGAATTTTTTTCATTTGTGTCCCTCCTAAATGAAATAAAAAATTTTTGCAGCCACCTACCCTCTTTTACCGGGTACCAAGGTAGATCGCTGTTGAATATATAATATATCAGGTGGTTACCTGGTATATTCTAATTCGTTTTCTCTCTAAAGAGAGAACTACTTTCACAAGTACTGACATATTATCACACTATGCCCAAAATTGCAATAACCTGCCATGTAAAAACCTGACGAATTTTGAAACAAAAACCATGCATTATATACAAAAACATACACTTATGTAAACCTGGGTAACTAAATTGGATTTTGCAGGATTAGGGATAGAGATTGTCACGTCCGGTTAGGGCTCACAATGACGCATGATTGGCGTGCGGTAGCGGACACCCGGGGACGGGTGTCCCTACATATTTAGGTGCGGTAGCGGAACGCTGGGGACAGCGTTCCCTACAACGCAACGAAATGAGGTTAAAATGATGGTTTAGGGAGGGGTGACCCCTCCCCTACGGTGTGACGGGACGAGGTTGTGCGATGGGTAAAATTTACGGGAGGGTCAGGTGACC
>JAFYVL010000077.1 GCA_017549125.1 Oscillospiraceae bacterium
GAAGCTGATGGTACCGATGGGGGTGATCGTATCACCGTTTACATTACTCAAAGTCTTGGTCAGACCCTCACCCGCTTCAAAACGCTCACCGCGCATCTTTACAGGTGCTTCTGTCCACTGGATGTTGTCGATATAACCGCCAACCGTTGCCCAGGAATCATACACATCAAAAACTCCGTAATCATCATATTCAAAGCCGGTCATGTCGATAGTGACATGGATGTAGCCGTCCTCCAGAGTTTCGCAGGTAACATTATCATAGGTATAACGCGTACCGGTATCTCTGAAGGTATAGTTCTTATAGGTATTGGTCCAGTTGCCCTCAGAAGCACGGCGCAGGATCAAACCAAAGGTCTTGGTCTTGTCGCCGGTGGCTTCTTCGTCCAGCTTGTAATCAAAGCTGACAATACCAATGGGAGTGATGGTATCACCATTGACATTGCTCAGATACTTGGTAAGGCCTACACCTGCTTCGAAGCGTTCACCACGCATGGTAACCTCGGGAACCTCAGGCTCTTCGGGAATCTCAGGCTGCTCAGGTTCTACAGGGAGTTCGGGTGTTTCGCCTGTCTTGTACAGCTGCAGGTTATCAAAGTAACCATTGCTGGTGGTCCAATCGTAGATGTCGATCAAACGCAGCTGATCCGGTGCGTTTTCACGATCATCATTACCGTTGGTCTTAGTCAGCTCAGACAGAACCATAGTAACACGAACATAGTTATCATCCAGGAACTGGTAGTAAACACCGTCATAGGGAGTGATCGGACCGTTCATGTTGAAGGAATAAGTACCATAGTAAGGAATCCAATCGGGGCTTCTGAGCACGATCACCATTTCACCGGGGCCGGTCAAACGGTAGTCAAAGGACAGCGCCTCGTACTTACCGATGGTAAACTCCACATTAGTGCCCTTTTCTGCCTCAAATGCCTGACCACGAACCACATCTTCCACACCGTCAGCGGTGTTGAAGTCCAGGGTCAAGGGTTCACTCTTCACCTGATAGAACTCCTGTGCATAGACACGGATCTGGTATGCGGTATTATCCTGCAAGTCAAAGAATGTGGTGGCATAAGGACCCGCCAAATTCTCGGGCTTCAGGTTGTACATATACATGGTCTCGATGGTATCGGTCTGGATGACCTTACCGGTTGCCACATCCACCAGCTCCACATAGTACAGCTGGATGGCATCGCTAAAGCCCTCAGGTGCAGTCACAGTAGCAGTGGGAATGCTGATCTTGATCTGAGACTTGCTCAGATACTTCACAGTAATCTTAGCATTCTTACCAAATTCGGGCTTGCTTACCTGGGATGCACGGAGGTTGTAATCGTAGGGTCTGTCGGTGGGATCGCCGGCATCGAAGCTCCAAACAGCACCCATCTGCTCACCGGTGGTGTTGCTGTGATCGGAGAAGTCGATACGGGTCACATTCACCTGCGTTCCCTCAACTACCACATACATACCCTGCTCACACAGGTCCGTATTGCCGGGTGCATCCAAGCCCAGGTCAGACAGACGACCATAGTTCAAGGAAGGCACCTGAATAGCTGTGAAGTCGGGATCCTTGTCAGACAGAGAGTGCCAGATGGAACGCTCGTCCGTTGCAGGAATATGGGTATGACCTGTGAAGGTAACAGCATTGTAGGCATCCCACAGGGTCTTCAGATTGGTCTCGGCAGTGCCGTGACCGGAATCGGTAATGTTGTAGACCGTGTTGTACAGGGTGCAGTGCTGGGTATAGAAGAAGGGATAGCCGTTGCTGTCTTCCTTGGCATAGGAAATGTAGTTGGTGGCAGCTTCTTCACGCCAGAAGTTTGCGCCTACGAAGTAATAACCATTGACTTCCTTAATGAAAGCATCGGTATATTCGCCGAAACGCTCAGGCCAATACTTTTCTGCTACCAGCTGCTGATCATGGTTACCGCAAATCAGCACAGGCTCTACATGCTCACCGGTCAAGGGATTGGTGTTGTCGGGGAATACTGTAAACCAGGCATCTGCCACAACCTCGATCCACTTCTTGGACAGCTCATAATCGGTGGTATGGTTCTGCAGGTCACCGGAGATCAAAACCGCATCCACGCCACGATCTCTATAAGCTGTCAAAGCATGGATAAATCGAACGGTATATTGATCATCTTCAAATACACCTACATGGATATCACTCAAAACACCAAAGCGGACACCGGTGGGTGTTGCGCTTTCCTTAAACTGCACATAATCCACGAAGCCGGTAGCGGTGCTTTCGCTGCCGATGACCACGATCTTGGCGATCTGAGAGGGGGCAACACCGCTGGTCTTGGCAAGCTGCGCCACATCAAAGGTGATCTTGGTGTACTCATCGCTACGAGCCATGGTGGAAACACCGGCATAATCCTGGACTTCGCCATCCGCATCAAAGTAGTAATAACCGTAATAGTTGGACTGGGTAGCATCGGTCAGTGCGAAGGCTACCTGGCCACCACCCGTCAGACGGTAGTCCACCAGGATCTGCTCATAATCAGCAGCATCGGTGGTATAGCTCCAATTCTGACCGGCAACCAATGCGTCGCCACGCTCCGGAGGCGGCAGCTTCAGTTCCACATTATCCACATAGCCGCTGGCTGTGCCGTACTTGTAGAACACCAGCTTGCTAACGGTTTCGGGAACATTGTCACGGTTGTCGCTATTATTGGTCTTGTTCAGCTCTGCCAGCACCATCTTGACACGGATATAGCCGTCTTCCAGCTTTTCGGTGGTAATACCAGCCTTATTGCTGCTGGTCAGGCCCTTGGCATCAAAGTAATACAGACCATAGTAAGGCACATCGGAGGGGCTACGCAGAGCCACAGCGATCTCGCCTGCGGTGGTCAGCTTGTACTCGAAGGTGATCTCACGGAACACCGTTGCACTCAAGGTCACATTGGCTGTTGCACCGGCAATAAAGCCTGTACCACGATACTGCTCCTCAGAGGGATCTTTCTCGGTGAACTGAATATTGTCGATGTAACCGCTGGCGGTAGAGTCACGATATACGCAAACCTTGCTGACCGTTGCAGGTACTTTTTCACGACCGTCGCTATTACCGGTGATGGAAACTTCTGCTGTGGTCACGGTGACACGGATGTAGCCGTCAGACAGTTTTTCACATACAACACCGGTATAATCTTCCCGCTCACCATCTGCGGTGAAGTAGAAAGAACCATAGCACTCAGAGTCGCTAGGGCTTCTGAGCATAACACGGATATAGCCATCGGTGGTCAGCTTATAATCAAAGCTGATGGTGGCATAGTCGCCCTCTGTCATGGGGTAGTTGATCTTTTCACCGGCGGTGTAGATCTCGCCACGAATAGCAGGGGTGGTCGGCTCGGTGGGTGCAGGTTCGGTAGGCGCAGGTTCGGTGGGCTGCTCGGGCTCAGAAGGCTCGGTACTTCCCTCCAGACTGCACTGCACGTTGTCAATATAACCGGTGGCATCGCTCCAGCTCCCAAAAACCTCCAAAGCACTAATACCATTGGGCTTGTTATTGTAGATCTCTGTGAGTTCTGCGATCTTCAGGGTGACACGGATATAACCATCGCTCAGAACCTGGGTGGTTACACCGGCATAGTTTGCCATAGCGCCGTTGGCATTGAAATTGAAGTTGCCGTAGCTATTGAGCCATGCATCATTGCCACGGAGGAACACAGCGATCTTGCCACCGCTGGTGATCTTATAGTCAAAGCTGACAGTTGCGTAATTTGCACCCTCAAAATACTTGACGACACTCTGACCTACGTCAAATGCATCGCCACGGTCACCGGCAACAGCGGTGGTTGCCACTAGAGGCTGGCTGGAAACCTGCAGGAAGTCCTTGGCATAGACACGAACCTCATAGTTGCCATTGGCATCCAGGCCGGTAATGGTAACGGTGTAAGGACCGGCAAAATTCTCGGGCTTATCGTTACAGATATAGTCGGTCAAAATACCCTCAGTCTTGACCACATTGCCGGTGTTCAGATCTACCACATCCACATAATAAGCGTGGATCTGATCGCTGAAACCGGCAGGAACGGTAACAGTTGCTGCCGGGAAGGTCACGGTCATGGTCTGACCGGACATGCTCACCTGTGCCTTGGCGTCGGCTGCAAAGGAAACCTTTACATCCTTAGCACGAGTCTCGTAACCGTAAGGTCTGTCGGTGGGATCGGCAGCGTCAAAACTCCAGTCTTCACCGATCTGTGTGCAGTCGTTGGTAAAGTCCATACGGGTGATGGTCACATCGGTACCATCCACCACCATGTACATACCCTGAACAACATTGATGTTGTTATCAAAATGCAATCCGGGTAAATCTTCCACGGTTGCATAGTATGTAGAAGGCACGGAAATTGCGGTAAACTGGGGATCGTTATTATCAGAAGGCTGCCAGATACTACGCTCGTCTGTACTGGGCAGATGGTAGTGTCCGGTAAATGCGACTGCATTGGATACACCATACAACGCCTCGGTAACAGGCTTGGTAGTAGAGGTGTAATTGCTCTGAATGCCATAGAGGGTATTCTCCATGGTATCGTGCTGGACATAGAAGAAGGGATAGCCATTGCTCTCTTCCTGGGCAAAGCTGACCAGGTCAATGGCCTGGGCTTCCATGCCGTAATGCGCACCTACAAAGTAGTAGCCCTTTACTTCCTTAACATAAGCATCGCTATACTCACCCAGGCTGCTGGGCCAATATTTCTCAGCGGTCAGATAGGCATCGTGGTTACCGTAGATGAATACAGGCTCCACATGCTCACCGGTCAAGGGGTTGGTATTGTTGGGGAATACGGTAAACCAAGCCTGCGCAAAGGAATCAATCGATGCCTTGGGCTCATTTATGGAATCATCGCCTGTGGGATTATCGTAATACTGCAGGTCACCGGCAACGATAATGGCATCCACGCCCATTTCCTTATACTCGGTCAAGGCATTGATCAATCGGTTGTACTCACGCTTGTCGGAGTAGGAAGCATACTTAATATGGGTATCGCTGATGATGCCCACACGGATGCCCTCGGGCTGCATCTGGGTCTTGAAGGTTGCGCTGTCGGCATAGCCGGTAGCGGTGCTGTCAGCGCCCAGAATCTTAATGGCTGCGATCTTATCCGGTGCAGTACCGCTGTGCTTTGCCAGCTGAGCAATATCAAAGCTTACCTTGGTATAGCCGTCTGCACGGAGCAAGGTGGAAACACCGGCATAATTCTCGGTAGCGCCGGATGCGGCAAAGTAGAACTTACCGAAGTAGTCTCTACCGTTGTCGTCCATCAGTACCACAGCGATTTTGCCGCCATTGGTGATGCGATAGTCAAAGAATACATTCTCGTAGGCAGCAGCATTGGTGCTTGCCACCCAATCCTGACCTGCGGCAATGGCATCGCCACGCTCCAAGGGGACATAAACCTTCTTGATGTTATCAATATAACCGTCGGTGTTTGTCCAGTTGGCATAGACGCAGAATCTGGAAATGATCTCACCGGGTGTGCCGCTGAACTTGGTCAGAGCGGCCATATCGAAGGTTACACGCACATAGCCGTCAGACAGTTTCTCGGTAGTCACACCGTCATACTTGTCGCTAGCGCCATTGGGATTGAACTGGAACACACCATAGTAGTTGGCAGACCAGTCGTTATTTCTCAAGGTGATGGCCATGTTATCACCGGTGGTCAGCTTATACTCAAAGCTAAACTGGGTCAAAGCCCGGGTACTGCCAAGTTCGATGGTAATTCCATCCTCTGCCGTAAAGGACTGACCGCGGATCACATCCTCCTCGGGTTCCTGTGTACCCTGTCCATCAATGCAGATATTATCCACATAACCGCTGGCGGTACCCCAATCGTAGATATCCAGGATACCTACAGAGGCAGGCGCTTTATCCCGGTTGTCGTTCAGGTTGGAACGGTTCAGCTCGCTCAGCTTCATGGTCACACGGATATAACCATCGTTCAGCTTTTCACAGGTGATACCGGTCTGATAGGTATATACCAAACCGTTGGCATCGAAGGTGAAATCGCCATAGTAGCTGCTCCAATCCGGGGCTCTGAGAATCACATAGATCTTGCCTTCGGTGGTCAGCTTATACTCAAAGCTGATGGTATCGGTGGCCTCGGACTCCAAATAGAACGTCTTGGTAGTACCGGCGGTGAAGGCTTCACCACGGTCGGCAGGTACTTCCGGCTCAGAGGGAGTTTCCCCTACTGTCAGCTGCAGATTGTCAAAGTAGCCTTCTGCATCGCTCCAGCTGCCAAAGATCTCCAAAGCACAGATACCGTTGGGCTTATTGTTGAAAATCTCAGTCAGCTTGGCAATCTCCAAGGTAACACGGATATAGCCGTCATCCAGCTTCTGAGTGGTCACACCGGGGTAATTGCTCTGTGCGCCGTTGGCATTAAAATTGAAGTTACCATAGCTATTAAGCCATGCATCCTCGCCACGGAGGAATACAGCAATCTTTCCGCCCTTTGTGATCTTATAATCGAAGCTGACGGTGCTGTAATGACCGCCCTCGAAATTCTTAACCAGGCTCACATCTGCAGTAAATGCCTCGCCACGAATAGTTTCATCGGGTTCGGTTACATTCTCGCCCTGCAGAATATCAATATCATCCAGATACAGGTGCATTGTATAGCCATCTGCGCTGGCTGCGGTGCTGCTTGCCTTAAAGGCGATACCGCTGACATCGTTCAGAGAATCCATACCAAACAATGCCTTCAGATCCCAGGTCAGCTCTGTCCACTGTCCATCAGGCTGCACCACTTTGCGATAAGCGCCGCCGAAGTCGGTGAGCCACTTATCCGTACCGTTCTCGTTTGCCTTAACGCTCAAGCCAATGTTCACAGGCGCATCGCCCACATTCTTCACCTTAACGGTGAGAATACCATGACTCCAGTTGGTGACGGAATAGTTATCTGCCCATGCCAGATGATCCTTATTCAGCACAGTACCCAAGGTTGCACCGTAGGTGTACAGGTAATCGCCCTGGTAGAAAGCTTCCACAGAGGAAATGCTGCCTGCGGTGACTTCATAATTGACCTTGGTGGAGATATCCGTATAAGTAGATACCAGGTTCTCATCCACCACATCGGGGAACAAGGAGGTAGCATTTTCGGTAGTAGCCACCAGGCTGTTCAGGCTTTCGTTATCGAAGAAGTCATAAGCCTTTACTTCCACCTTATAATTGGTTCCTGCAGGAATATCCGACAGCACAAAGTGGTATGTCTGGGCTTCTTCGTAATACTTGTAGTAGTTGCCTACAAAATCATAAGTCTTGGATGTCTTACCGTCTGCGGTGACAGTGATCTTATAATGCTCAGCACAGTTATGATCGGTTACATCATCGAAGTAAACCATCATTTCACTGCCCTTAACACTATAGGCAATGTCTGCATTATCTGCAAAGGTCAAACCATCCTTGCCATAGAGGGCATTTGCCCACTGCTTATTTTCAAAACGGGCATTGGTATAAATGAACTTATCCTTGGTCAATCCGGCAGGGAAATTCCAGGTAATGCCCACCTTGCGAGCATCAGCGGAATTGCTGTCGGTAATGTAACGATCCATATTCACAGAACCGTCGGTGTTGTTCTGCAGCACCATCAGGTTCTGGACATACTCATAACCGAAGGAAACTTCACCGTTCACCACATCCTTATCACTGCCGCCGGCATTGTAGTACTTATCCCCTGCCTGAGAGGTAGCACTACGGGAAGCAATGCGGGAGTAGGAGGAACTACCCAAGTTGATGGCAGTATAATCAATCTGGTTGATGGTACGCTCGTTGATATTGGCATAGTGGGTATGGCCTGTGAAGACAATGGTGTTGGGATAATTCTTCAGAATGGCATCCACCACCTTGGACTCATCGCTAGTACCCTGGCCAAAGAAGGTCACATCGGAAATGGGGCCATGATATGCCACATAAATGGGAGAACCTGCCTTCACAGAGGGCAGCTCATTGATTTCATCCAGCCAGCCAATCAGCTCTGCCTTCTGGGCGTCGCTGACTTTCATGGACATACCGTCACCGGAAATGACCACAAAGGGCACACCGTTAATGACCTTATAGTAGTTCACAACGGTCTGTCCGGGGTTTGACTGGGATGCCACCTGGCTCATCTTCACCAAATTGTCAGATTCAATCTTGGCATTTGCCTTGAACATGGAAATAGCATTGGTGGCCGTCTTTTCGTTCAGATCGTACCACTCGTGGTTACCCATAGTCCAGACAAGTTCGGGCCACTGGCTCTTGTCTGTGCCATAAACAGACTGGAAGATAGACCAGAAACGATCATAGTAACTCTGGTCCACATTGTTGACAATGTCACCGGGCATGAACAATACATCGGCATCAATGCTCTTGGCATAGTTCAAGTGATCCCGCAAGGTCTTAGGACCATTGGTGGTAGCACCACGAGGACTGGTCACCAACTGCACATCGGAGAATGCCACAGTTACCAGGTTGACTTTTCTGAAAATATTCTCGATCTGCCAATTCTCCATCACAGGGTTAGCAGTGATCATATCACGGACAGCCTGTAACTGGGTCTGGGTATAAGCACCCACATTGGCATTGATGTCTTCCACCACCTGGCGCAGAGTCAGGCTGTACTGGGAGCTGCGGATCTTCTCACCGCCGATGGTGATGCAAGCAGCCGCATACAGCTTGGTCGCGCCAAAGTTCTCTGCGTCAAAATTCTTAACACGCAGAGTCAGCTGATTCTTGAAGCTTGTGCTGCGGCTCAGAACGCTATAGCCCTCCAACCACAGGTCATAGCCAATGGAATCCACCTGTTCCAAAACAGTTGCGTCTGCATAGAACTCAGCCTTGTAGCCCACACCGGTAACGCTGGGTGCCAAACTCTGCTTGGTGATACCTGCGTAAATTCTGTGGAAGCTATAGCCATCAGCATCTGCAATGGCAACATAACGCTTCAAGGTTGCATCGTTCTTACAATTACTTGCTACAGCGCAGGATACAGTACCGGTAATACGGCCATTCTTCGCTGCATCGTAGGTGTCATTGGCAGTGTCCATACCATACAGGGTACCCGTACCGGAAACATTACCGGTCAGGGTCTTACCGTTCAGGTCTAAGTACACCTCGCCACTGACGGTGATGTTCTCGTTTACGTTCTTTTCCAGAACGATGACACCACCATTGCTGTTATCCACAGCAGATTGCACATCTGCATAGGATGCCTGCAAAACACCATTTTTATAAATGGTGGCTGCAGCCATCTCTGCCGCCAAAGAAGATACGGGAAGCAAGCCCAATACCATCACCAGCGCCAAAAGACAGGAGAGGATTTTGGAAATCGTCTTTTGCATACAACTTTCCTCCTTATGAAATTACAAGATCAAAAGATCTTTCTAAAGCTGTCCCGTACGACAGCTTTAGAAAAGCCTTTTGGGGGTGGGGGTGCGGTGGCAGATTGCTCTGCCACCGCTTGAATCATGCACTTATGCTGCGGTCCATTGGATATTGTCGATATAACCGCCAACGTTACACCAAGAGCCGTAGACATCGAATACGCCATAGTCGTCGTAATCCAGACCGGTCAGGTCAATGGTCACATGGATGTAGCCATCGTCCAAAACCTCACAGGTCACATTGTCATAGGTATAGCGGGCACCGGCATAGCCGAAGGAATAATCCACATAGTTCTTGGTCCAGTTGCCGCTGGATGCACGACGCAGGATCAAAGCCATCTTCTTGCTGGAATCACCGTTTGCGCTTTCGTCCAGCTTGTAATCGAAGCTAAGGGAAGCGGCAGGTGTGATGGTATTGCCGCTGACATTACCAAAATAGGTAGACCAGCCGGCACCGGCATCGAACCGATCACCACGGATAATGATCTCAGGTGTTTCCGGTTCATTGGATCCTGCGGAGAACTGAATATTGTCCACATAACCGCTGGCTGTACCCCATTCATAAATATCAAAGATCCCTACGGATGCAGGTGCATTGTCACGGTTATCATTCAGGTTGGTGCGGTTCAGTTCATCCAGATTCATGGTAACACGGATATAGCCATCCTCCAGCTTTTCGCAGGTAATACCGGTCTGGTATGCCCACACCAAGCCGTTGGCATCGAAGGTAAAGTCGCCATAGAACTTAGTCCAGCTGCTGTCTCGCAGGATTACATAGATCTTACCCTCAGTGGTCAGCTTATACTCAAAGCTGATGGTGTCCGTTGCTTCCTGCTCCAGATAAATTGTCTTGGTCACACCGGCTGTAAAGGCTTCGGCCTCGCTACGGTCTGCAGGAGTCTCCGGCACAGAGGGTTCTCCGCCCTGGTCCAGCTGCAGGTTGTCCATATAGCCTTCAGCTGTGCTCCAGCTGCCAAAGATCTCCACCGCACGAATACCGTTAGGCTTGGCGTTGAAAATATCGGTCAGTTTTGCAATCTGCAGGGTCACATGGATATAGCCATCATCCAGCTTTTGGATGGTGACACCGTCATAGTTTTTAGCGGCGCCGTTGGCATTCAGGTTAAAGTTACCGTAGCTATTGACCCATACATCATTGCCACGGAGGAACAGTGCCATTTCGCCACCGTTGGTAATTTTGTAATCAAAGCTGATACAGCTGTAATCGCCGCCCTCAAATTCGAGCACAAAGCTCTCACCGGCCTTGAATGCCTGACCACGCATGGGCTTTTGCTTTTCTGTCCAACGGATATTGTCGATATAGCCGCCAACATTGGTCCAAGAACCATAGACATCGAAGATACCGTAGTCGTCATAGGCCAGACCGCTTAGGTCGATCTCTACATGGATATAGCCATCTTCCAGAGTCTGGCTGGTAATGTTGGCAGGATTGTAGTATACACCATCGTAACCGAAGCTATAGCTTTCAAAGTTATTGACCCAGTTGCCATCGGAAGCACGACGCAGGATCAGAGACATCTTCTTGCTGGTATCACCGGCTGCCTCATCATCCAGCTTGTAATCAAAGCTGAGTACGCCGATGGGGGTAATCACATCGCCATTGACATTGGTAATATACTTGGTCAAGCCTGCGGCTGCGCTAAAGCGCTCACCGCGATAGCCAATGGGGCTCCATCTGAGGATATTGGCAATCTCCCAACCGGTCATTGCGGATTGATTGGCCTTTACCATCTCCTGCACCTGAACCTTCTGGTCCTTGGAGTAGGCTGCAAAGTTGGCATTCACAGTTTCCACCACCTGGCGGAAGGTCAGGCAATACTCAGAGCTTGCAATCTTCTCACCGTCCACAGTAATGAAGGCAGTGGCATACAGGTTCGTCTCGCCAAAGTTCTCCACATCAAAATTGTTCACACGCAGGGTCAGCGCATTCTTAAATGCGGTGCTGCGGCTAACAGCACTGTAGCCTTCCAGCCACAGGTCATAGCCAATGGAATCTACACGTTCCAGAACCATTTCGTCTGCGTAGAACTCAGCCTTATAGCCCACACCGGTGACGCTTGGTGCCAAACTCTGCTTGGTGATACCGGCATAGAAACGGTGGAGGGTGTAGCCATCCTCAGTGAGAATGGACAGATAACGCTTCACAGTACCGTTCTTATAGCTGCGCAGGTGTGCCTCGGGTGCAACTGTATTGCCCTGGGCATCCACACAGTTGAAATAACCCATGTTATTGCAGGTATATCTATCTGTTGCAGAGTCGATCACATAAACCTTGTAACCATTGGTCTGAATGATACCGGTCAGCTTATGACCGTTCAGATCCACATACAGATCCTCGCTCAAGGACAGATCTACAGTTTCGTCCTGCTCTAAAGTCCAATACTCCTCCACAGAGGATTGGTCAAAAATGCTCTCCAGGAAGGAAACCACATAGGGAGTGATCACATCAAAGCCTTCCTTGTTGGGATGCAGACCGTCAAAGGTATGTACATCCGCAGATACATCGAATTCTGCCAGGAACGGATCGTTATCCACCAGATCCAGGCAATGGACGCCCCACTTTTCGCAGGCCTTCTTAGCCTGGGGAATGAAGTCGTTGAGGTATTCCGTCTCGCGGAAAGACGACCAGTCGGGAACAAAGTTCAGAATATAGACCACTTCTGCGTCGGGGTAGCGAGTAGTAATGGCATGGAACACCTTTTCCAGACCGCCAATGGCAGTAGTACCGTCAAAGGTGGTAGTGCCATCAGGAGTCAAAGTACCGGTTGCTATGCTTGCGAAGTAATCATTTACCACACCGTTAAGCATGACAAAATCAAACTCCATATCCTTAGGCGCATTGGCAAGCTCATTGTAAATGCCGTCGTTTGCCAGGGTTCTGCCGCCAACGGAAACATTGTAGCCATTCACACCGTAGTGTTCTGCCATCTCACCGGGCCAGCCCTTATAGTTATGGGCTTCGGAGATGGAGTCACCCAGATACAAACCGGTCAAACCGGAAATGGCGGAATCATACTGCACATTGCTGTAGGTGGACAGATTGTCGATGACTACTGTACGACCGGTATTGGCAGGCTCCAGATTCAGAGAGAACTTGATGTAGCGCACATCCTTCAGATCCTCTGCGGTTCTGCCGCTTTCCAGACCAAACAAGGAGTTAACCTCATAGGTCTGCCAGCCGATGGCACGAAGGGTGTAGTTATCACCGGTAATCTTCTTGTAGTTGCTGTCATACAGATCAACCCACAAAGCTGCCTGGTTATACTGATTCACATTAAACTGCAGAGTGGTTTCCCGCAGGTCAATGGACTTGGGCAGCTTGAAGGTTGCAGTACCCCAGGCTGTTTTGTCATCCTCTGCAAAGAAGCGCAAAGAATACTTACTGTCTTTCCCCTTAAGGAAAGTTGTATTGAACTGGTCAAAGCCCAGACCATCTCCGGCCATGCTGCCTTCCACAAAGCCGGCACCGTACAACAGGTCACTTGCCTGTTCGGTAGCTTCCGTAGCGGTTACGCTGACAACGCGGAAATTATCTACAGTCACAGTTTGCGCCTTGCCCTTATTGGTTACAAAGTCAAACTCCAGAGCAATCAAGCGGATATCATCCAGGCTGCAACCGGATGCCAAAACGCTTTCGAACTGAGAAGCATCTGCGGTCAAGGTCTGCCAACCGGCAGAGCCGTCACCCTCCACCCACACGGTTTTTGCGCCGGTGACGGAGGTCCAGTTCTTATCATACAGACGAATGCCGATTTTCTGGGCAGCGCCTTCAAATTTCACATCAAACTGCAGCTTCTTGCCGGTCATAGTGAAGATATCCAGGTTGTTCAGCTGCAGCTGTACGCTAGCATTGGCGCTCTGTGTGGAGGTAGCAGAGAACTTCCAGCTGCGCAGGCTTTCGCTGCCACTGACATCAGTGCTTGCATTGTCATAGCTTAATGCGCCGCTGTTCCAGGTGCTTTCGCTCCAGGCATACGTAGCATAGGCCAGCAGGTCAGAATTCTGCTCCGTCTGCTCGTTGGCATCGCACAAGCTGATCAGCCAGGGAGCCATCTTTCGCATGATGATCTCATAGCCCACATCGTTACCGTGGACACCGTCATAGGTATGTACACCGTACAGACCGTTGAAGGTGGTATCTGTGGACATATCCAGACAGGAAACCCCCCACTTTTCGCAAATCTGCTTTGCCAGAGGTGCGAATTTGTCACGGAAAGTAACACCATCCCAGCTGCTGTTATAGCAAATGTAATTGATCAAAAATGCCACCTTGGCATTGGGGTAATTCTTTGTCAGGTAGCAGAACATCTGCTCCATAGCGCCTGCAGTGGTGTTGGTATCAAAGCTGTTCACGGTTGCGTTGGCAACAGAAATGTTACTGACACCACCCAGGTTTGCCTTACTCCACACATCGTTGACGCCACCATTGAGTACGAAGAAGTCCACATCCACATTGGGGATATCGTCCCTCTGTGCGTAAATGGTGGTTCTGTCATCACAGGTAGCAAAGCTGGCGCCACCCACACCGATCCTATATTTATTGATCAGATAATGCTCCTCCAGCTCACCGGACCAGCCCTTGTAGCCATAGCTGGCAGTAATGGAGTCGCCCATAAATACGATATTCTTGTTCTGCAGGGCGGTAGAATACACATCAATATTCTCAATGCGCACATTGTCTACATAGAAGGCACGGTCTGCACGATCGGTGTTGCTGGCAAATCTTGCACCGATGGCGATGTAGCGCACATCGGACAGGTTTTTACCGGACTTCAGGCCTGCCAGAATCGCAGGTCTGATCTGCGCCCACTGATTGACGGTGGTGTAGCATTCTGCATAGCTAACCTGCTGATTTTGGCTATTGTACAGGCTAACAGCAAAGCCGTTACCGCCACGGTAAGACAGCATATCCAGCACAATATTCTTGTTGTTCAGATCATAGGACTCACCCAGATCATATTTTACGGTGAACATATTGGATGCATTGGCAGCTGCCGCAAATTTATGGGAGCTGTTGCTATCCTTGCCATATGCCACGGTGGTATTCTTATGCTCATAGATATAGGTAGAGCCGTCTGCCTCGTTGGATACCACAGTTGCACCTGCCAGCAGGTCAGCTGCGGCATCGGTCTCGTTGGTACCATAGCCATGGTCTTCTAAGTGCATATTGTCGATGTAGATATTCTGAGCAGAACCACCGGGGAAGGTGAAGCTGAGATGCAGGTAGGAAACATCCTTTAAATCCTTGCCATCCAGCAGAAATGCCTTCAGAATACCGTTAGGAATGGTAATGGTATGCCATCCATCGCCGGTAAAATAGACCTCATACTCCTTGTAATTGGTCACATCGTGGACGGCTTCCTTTTTTGCATTATAAGGCACGATGCCCAGCGTATAGCTGGTCAGTTCCTTAGCGGGATCGGCCTTTACATCGAATACCAGGTCCTGATTTGTCAGGTCATAGCTGGCATTCAGATTTAAACGCAACCGGCCATAGCTCTTGTCGTTTTTCTCCTTAACAGAGAATTTCCAGGAACGCAGACTATTTGCACCGTTGGTAACCGTGCTGGCGCTATCATAGCTGAATTCGCGGCCAGTCCAGTTTTGAGCGCTATAGTCATAGCTTGCAGAAGCCAGCATATCCGATGCTGCTTCTGTGTCTACAATTGCAGCAAACACCTGCCGGGTCGGTGGCAGCAAGCCAAACACCATCACCATTGTCAGAAGCAGCGACAGCATCCTTTTTATGTTCTTTTGCATATTGTTTCCTCCTTATGAAATTACAAGATCAAAAGATCTTTCTAAAGCTGTCCCGTACGACAGCTTTAGAAAACCCTTTTGGGACGGGTGTGCTGTGCCACGCTCGGCTCCCTCGTTGAGGTAGCTGGCAATTGCCGATTTCAGGCAATTGCCTGAGGGAGTGTGCCACAAACGAATCGCACTCCCCCTGTCGGTATTCACCGACATCCCCCTCAGAGAGGGGGACAAGGATGCAAACTTGCGCATAGGGATCTCCTGGGCGGTGGCAGATTGCTCTGCCACCGCTTGGGGAATCAATATTTAGGCTTCGACCAATTCAATGATCTCCAGATAGCCAGCGCCTGTGGTGGTCTTATAGACCTGGATATTAGCAGTAGTATCCGGTACGGTAGATGTGTGCTGGGTCACATCAGCAATGTTGATGGTGACACGCACATAACCGTCAGTCAAAACCTCGGTAGTCACACCGGCATAGTCAGAAGCCTCA
>JAFYVL010000078.1 GCA_017549125.1 Oscillospiraceae bacterium
ATGGTCTTGTCGTTGGTCTTGTCCTGGCTGGTTTTGCCAAAGCCCAGACCGCCCACTCTGCCCTCAGAACCGGCATTGGAGGTCATGACAATGATGGCATTCTCGAAGTTCACCAGGCGACCCTGGGCATCGGTGATCCGTCCATCGTCCAGCACCTGCAGCAGTACATTCAGCACATCCGGGTGCGCTTTCTCGATCTCGTCGAAAAGCACCACGCTATAGGGCTTTCTGCGGATCTTCTCCGTCAGCTGTCCGGCTTCATCGTAGCCCACATAGCCAGGAGGAGAACCGATCAGCTTGGAAACCGTATGCTTTTCCATATACTCAGACATATCCAGGCGGATCAGCGCATCCACGGAATCGAACATATCATTGGCCAGGCACTTTACAAGTTCCGTCTTACCCACACCGGTAGGGCCTACAAAAATGAAGGACACAGGCCGCTTCTTGGGGCTGATGCCTACACGGTTACGGCGAATGGCCTTTGCCACCGCTTCCACCGCTTCATCTTGTCCCACGATATGGGTCTTGAGACGGTCAGCCAGACCACGGATCTGCTCATATTCCTGGGCTTTGATCTTGGATGCAGGGATCTTTGTCCAAAGTTCAATGATGCGAGCCAGGTTCTCCATGGTCACCGCAGGCGCAGGAATCTTGTCCAGTTCTTCGATCTCGTCAGCGATCTTGCACAGCTTACTGCGAAGGGTTGCCAGGCGCTCATAATGCTCATTTTCCGTATCCTCTGTGAGCATTTTCAGTTCCAGCTCGTAATCGTCCCGTTCCTTCTTCAGTTCTGCCATGCGAGCGATCTCCTTGGAGCGGAGGTTCAGGTCAGAACAGGCTTCGTCCAGCAGGTCGATGGCCTTATCGGGCAGGAAACGGTCGGTAATATAGCGTTCAGACAGGATCACGCACTGACGAGCAATCTCCGGGGTGATGGTAACACCGTGGAATTCAGAGTAGGCCTTTGCCACACCCTGCATGATCTGGCAAGCTTCCTCGATGGTGGGCTCTGCCACGGAAACCGGCTGGAATCGACGTTCCAAAGCCGCATCCTTCTCGATGTGCTTGCGATATTCATTAAAGGTGGTTGCGCCGATCACCTGGATCTCACCACGGGACAGGGCAGGTTTCAAGATATTGGCCGCATTCATAGAGCCTTCTGCATCGCCTGCGCCCACCAGGTTATGGACTTCGTCAATGACCAGGATGATATTACCGCAGGCCTTCACCTCACCGATGAGGCTCTTCATACGGCTCTCAAACTGGCCACGGAATTGGGTTCCTGCCACCAGTGCGGTCAGATCCAGCAAAAATACTTCCTTATCCCGAAGCTTATAAGGCACATTACCCTCAGCGATCCGCTGTGCCAAACCCTCGGCAATGGCGGTTTTACCCACACCGGGCTCACCGATGAGACAGGGGTTATTTTTCTGGCGGCGGTTGAGGATCTGGATCACACGCTCGGTCTCCACATCTCTGCCGATAACCTTGTCCAGCTTGCCCTCTCTGGCTCTGCCGGTCAAGTCCATGCAATAGGAATCCAGGAATTTATGCTTGGGGTTCTTTTTCTTGCCGGATTTCTCCTGCTCCTCCTTGCCCTCGGCTTTGGGTGCAGGGGTCTCGGCCTGGGCTTTCATGGGCATTGCGCCGCCAAAGAGCTGGTTGAGCAGAGGGAAGGTGGCGGTCTGGCTATCCATATCGTCACCGTCTTCGGCGGATTCCTCCAGCTGACCGAACATACTGGTCATCTCATCGCTGAGATTGTCCAGTTCGTCCTCGGAAAAGCCCATTTGCTTCACGGCCTGCTCGATTTGGGGCAGACCCAGGCTACGGGCGCACTTAAGGCAGTAGCCCTCGTTCATAGTCACACCGTTTTCGATCTTGGTAATAAAGACCACGGCGATATTTTTCTTGCATTTTGCGCACATTTTCGGCTGCATAGTGTATCACTCCTAGGGGAAATGAGAAAATGGAAAGTTGAAAACTGAAAACTGAAAACGATTGTCATCGCGAAGCCGCATAGCGGCTGTGGCGATCTCCTGGGTAAGATTAGATCGGAGATTGCCACGCCAATCTCGGCTCTCTCTAAGAGGGAGTGTCCTTTATATAGGGGTACACTCCCCCTGTCAGCTTCGCTGACATCCCCCTCTGAGAGGGGGACAAGACTGCGCACCGGTTCGCAATGACGCAATGAAATCAGATTGTAATATCCGGTACTTCAAATTGGCAAATGCCGTCGTCGTACCACAGGTGGGTCATGTACAGACCGCCGGGAGGCACAGTAGGTCCGGCGGCAGTGCGGTTGCCGGACTCCAAAATCGCACCGATCTCCTCCGGGGCGATCTTGCCCTCAGCGGCATAGACCACCGTGCCTGCCATGGCACGAGCCATGTTATAGAGGAATCCGTTGGCGCAGACCTTCAATTCGATGATATTGCCCTTACGCTCCACATTGTAATAGTAGACCGTGCGGACGGTGGATTTCACGTCCGTACCCACGGAACGGACAGCGGCAAAATCGTGTGTTCCCACGAACTGATCCGCCGCCGCCTGCATGATTTTCTCATCCAGGTGTTTGGGGTAAAACCAGGCCCGATTCACAAAGAAGGGGTCTTTCAGACGGGAATTGTAGATGGTATAGGTATATTCTTTCCGGGCGCAAGAGCCAATGGCATTGAAATTCTCATGGACTTCAAAAGCACGGGTCACCACAATATCCACCGGCAAGTGGGTGTTCAGCGCATAAGGGAGTCTGTCCACAGGGATGGTGGATTCTGTGCGGAAATTGGCCACGTAGCATCGGGCATGGACACCGGCATCGGTACGTCCGCAACCGGTCACATGGGTGGGCTTGCCGGTAATCATGGCAATAGCCTTTTCCAGGGTCTGCTGTACCGTGGCCAGATTCTTCTGGGCTTGCCAGCCGTGGTAGGCTGTGCCCTCATAGGTTAGGATCAATGCAATATTACGCATACATACCTCACAGGCCAAAGTTTACCAGGACAATAACACCGGTCAGCAGCAAAATGGCTGCCAGGAATGCCAGATAATCCCGGCGCTTATAGCGCAGTAATTTCATCTTTGTACGGCCTTCGCCGCCGTGGTAGCAGCGGCATTCCATGGCGGTGGCCAGCTCGTCCGCACGACGGAAGGAGCTGATAAACAGAGGCACCAGAATGGGAACTAGCGCCTTCACCCGATGGAAAATATTGCCGGATTCAAAGTCTGCGCCTCTTGCCTTCTGGGCGCACATGATCTTGTCAGTCTCCTCGATCAAGGTGGGTACAAAGCGCAGAGCGATGCACATCATCATGGCCAGCTCATGGACAGGCACACGGATCTTTTTCAAGGGACTGAGCAAGGATTCCAGACCGTCGGTCAAGGAAATGGGAGAGGTGGTATAGGTCAGCAGGAAGGTGCAAGTGATCAGCAACAAGATCCGCAAAACCATAAAAATGGCACGGAACAAGCCTTCCTTGGTAATGGTAATGACCCAGAATTTGGCCAGCACCGTGTCACCGCCGGTGAAGAACAGGTTCAAAATGGCGGTGAAGATCAGGATCATCATCAGCGGCTTCATGCCACGGACAATGGACTTTAAGGGGATACGGGAAATGGCGATGGCGGTTGCCAGGAACAGGAACACCACACCGTAGGAGATCCAGGAGGATGCAGTGAACAGCGCCACGATATACACGATCAGAAACAGCAGCTTCGTCCGGGGATCTAAGCGATGCACCACGGATTCACCGGGGAAATACTGACCCAAAGTAATGTCTTTTAACATGGTCACACCCTCCCCTTCAGCTGCTTCAAGGCAGCAACTGCCTGGTCGATGGTGTACACAGCCGGCACATCCACACCCATTTCCTGCAGGCGCAGGAACACCTTAGTCACATCGGGAATGGACAGACCCATCTCCACCAATTCCTTGGCACGGGCAAAGACCTGCCCCGGCGTGCCGTCCATGGCCAGGTGGGACTTATTCATCACCAGCAGACGGTCTGTTAACCGAGCCACATCGCTCATGGAATGGCTGACCATCATAATGGTGGCATTTTTTGCCTGGCGGTAGGTCTGGATATTGGCAAGGATCTCTTCCCTGCCCTCCGGGTCAAGACCGGCAGTGGGCTCGTCCAGGATCAGAACCTCCGGTTCCATGGCGATCACACCGGCAATGGCCACTCTGCGCTTCTGTCCGCCGGACAGATCAAAGGGAGAGACTTCCAGCTGTTTCTGGGTCAGACCCACAAATTCTGCGGCCTGGCGCACACGGCGGTCGATCTCTTTGTCATCCAAGCCCATATTTTTCGGGCCAAAGGAAATATCTTTATATACCGTTTCCTCAAACAGCTGGTACTCCGGGTACTGGAACACCAAGCCCACACGGAAGCGGCTTTGCCGGGTCAGCTTCTTATCCGACCAGATGTCCTGGCCATCCAACAGAACCTGTCCGGCAGTGGGACGGAGCAGACCGTTCAAATGCTGGATCATGGTGGATTTGCCGGATCCGGTATGACCGATGATGCCTACAAATTCTCCACGCTCCAGCTGGAAGGACACATCCTCCAAAGCGGTGTGCTGGAAAGGCGTACCCATGCTATATATATACTGTAGGTTTTTAACCTGCAAAATAGGTGCCAATTTCGTTTCCTCCTGTGGGAGCGGTTAAAAGTTGAAAATTGAAAACTGAAAACGATTGTCATTGCGAGGAGCGCAGCGACGTGGCAATCTCGGCTCCCTCTAAGAGGGCGCTGTCACCGATAGGTGACTGAGGGAGTGTTGTAAGATTGGTGCATATGGTGTAGGGCACTCCCCCTGTCAGCTTCGCTGACATCCCCCTCTGAGAGGGGGACAAGACTGCGCACTGGCTCGCAATTACAGGCTTTCAAAGATTGTTTTTGCGCATTGTTCCGGGGTCAGCTGACCCAGAGGCAGGTCAAAGCCTTGCTTGTTCAGCTCCCAGCACAGTTCTACGGTTTCCGGGGCGGCAAGGCCGATTTCATGCAATTTCTCCACCTGGGAGAACACCTCCGCAGGTGTACCGTCAGCGGTCACCTTGCCCTTGTGCAGTACAATTACACGCTGGGCTTGGGCGGCTTCGTCCATGTGGTGGGTAATGAGCACCACGGTGATGCCCTTCTCTTTGTTTAACCGCAGAACGGTCTCCATGACCTCCTGCCGACCTCTGGGGTCAAGCATAGCGGTAGGCTCGTCCAGGATAATGCATTTGGGCTCCATGGCGATGACACCGGCAATGGCCACACGCTGTTTCTGTCCACCGGACAGAAGGTGGGGCGCGTGCTTCCGATATTCAAACATACCTACCTGCTGCAGGGCTTCATCCACACGCTTGCGGATCATGGGGCTGGCAACACCCAGATTTTCCGGGCCGAATGCCACGTCCTCCTCCACCACGTTGGCAACGATCTGGTTGTCCGGGTTTTGGAACACCATACCCACTCTGCGGCGGATGGAGATGAGTTTTTCTTCGTCGGCGGTATCCAAACCGCACACGTAAACTTTGCCGCCGCTGGGCAGCAGAATGGAATTGAAGTGCTTGGCCAGGGTGGATTTACCGCAGCCGTTGCCGCCTAAGACAGCCACAAAACTGCCTTCCTCCACCGTCAAGTTCAGATCTTCAAAGACCACTACATCGGGCTTTTCTTCCACGCCCGGGTAGCGATATGCTAAATGTTCTACAGACAATGCCACAGCCATGGAATCGCCTCCTTTAATAATTGACAATTGACAGTTGACAGTTGAGAGTTGTCAACTGTCAATTTACAGGGGTTAGGGAGGGTCAAGACCCTCCCCTACTGTGATTATTCATTATTCATTATTCACTATTCAAGGCTCCCCTGTAGGGGAGCTGTCAGCGATAGCTGACTGAGGGGTGTTACGGAATCTCACATCTGCACACCCCTCCGTCACGGCTTTGCCGTGCCACCTCCCCTACAGGGGAGGCTTTCGTGCGTTCTCTACAAGAAAACTTTTGGCAAAGCCAAAATCATAACTTGCGAAGCAATCATCGTTCATAACTGTAAACTCATTTTAGTTATGAGTTATGAGTTATGAATTTGCCTACGGCAAATGTTATGAGCCAACCGTTGGTTGGCGTTCCCTACGGCATCCAGCGACCGGCGGCGCCACAGGGCAGCATGAGGCCTGTGGATTGCACAGGCAGACCCAGCTCGCCCACCTGGGTATGACCGCCGTGGGTGGCTCCAAATACCACATCTGAGGCATAGCCCACTGCAGAGGGGGCAAGGCCTGTGGTATAAGAATTGATGATCACAAACAGAGGATTCTCCGTCAGCAGCTTGCCAACCTCCAACAGGAAGGGATAGAAGCTGGTTTCCATCTTCCAGATCTCACCGCTGGGGCCTCTGCCGTAGCTGGGGGGATCCATGATGATGCCGTCGTAGCGGCGACCTCTGCGAATCTCTCTTTGAATGAACTTGCCGCAATCGTCCACGATCCAATGGATGGGACGGTCAGCCAAACCGGAGGACTGGGCATTTTCTTTCGCCCAAGCCACCATGCCCTTGGAGGCATCCACGTGGAACACCTCTGCGCCGCCTGCGGCAGCTGCCAGAGTCGCACCGCCGGAATAGGCAAACAGGTTCAGCACACGGACAGGTCTACCGGCATTGGCCACCTTCTCCCGGATAAAATCCCAGTTGGCCGCTTGCTCCGGAAACACACCGGTATGCTTAAAGTTCATGGGCTTGACGTTGAAGGTCAAGTAGTCCTTATAACGGATCTGCCACCGCTCCGGCAGCTTATGATCCGTCCAATGTCCGCCGCCGGAGGCGGAGCGGACATAACGGGCATCATATTTTTTCCAAGCAGGATGGTCATGGGGCGTATTCCAGATCACCTGGGGGTCAGGTCGCACCAGAATGTGCTTGCCCCAGCGTTCCAGACGCTCGCCATTGGAGGTGTCCAGCACCTCGTAATCCTGCCACTGATCAGACATCCAAATCATGTTATTTCCTCAAATCGATTAATGGAGGGTGATATCGCCGCCACCGCCGGTGTCTCCACCGCCGCCGCCACCGGATTCACCGCCGCCACCGGTATTACCACCGGTATTGCCGCCGGACTCGCCACCGGTGTTACCTCCGGTTTCGCCGCCGGTATTCTCACCGCCGCCCTCGGGAGGCTGAGGTTCGGGCGTGTAGTTTGCCCAGGAATTTGCGTTGTGCTTGGAGCAGGTCACATAGGGGCCGCCGTAATTACGGTTACCCTGGATACCACGGAATTTGGCATTATTGCCGTTTGCGTCCACCAGATAGATGAACTTATCGGTAGCATGGGCTGCTGCCAGACCGCTGCCTGCACCATAACGGATATAGTCCACTTCTTCCTGGGTCAGCTTCACCAGAGAGCCGCCGCCAACCTTAGCGCCGCCTGCGGCAGCGAACTTCTTACAATACTGGTTTGCCACACCGCCGCCGGTGAAACAGTAGCTCACAGACACGTGCTTATCGCAGTACTTGGTGGGCTTGTCCTCGGGATAGACCTTGGCAGATGCCACACGGGCAACACCACGCACGTCAGCAGAGCAAGCCTTGCTTGCCAGCAGACCGGAGTCCAGACACACGGTAACCGTCTCCATCTTGCTCTCGTCGAAAAGCTTTACGTCCTTCTTGCCCTTGTGCAGAGGTCCCATGACCTTCTTAAACAGCTGGGATGCGGGGTTACCGCCATTAACCAGACGGATAACCTCAGGAGAGTCGTAACCCACCCAGACAGCTGCGGTGTAATATGCGGTGAAGCCGCAGTACCAACGGTCCTTGGAGCTTGCGGTAGTACCGGTCTTACCGGCGGTAGTCACGCCCTGGGTGTAGAACAGGTTTGCTTCCTTACCGGTACCGTTCATGGTAGCGTTCACCAGGCAGTAGTTCATATAGTCCACAGACTTCTCGCTGAGGATCTGTACCTCTTCACGAGTGTTGTCCAGCACCAGGTTGCCGTCGGTATCGTAAACCTTGGTAAAGGTACGGCCGTCCACATAATAGCCCTTGTTGGCAAACGTACCGAAGGCATCTGCCATATCACGGACATGGACACCCCAGGTCTGTGCGCCCATAGCCAGGGCCGCCACACCACGGTCGGTGAGGTTCTTGCCACTGCTGTTGGTGTACTGATCCACAAGCGTGGAAATGCCAAACTTATCCTTGGCAAAATCGAAGGAATAGTCGATGCCGATCAGCTCCAGAGTCTGGGCGGCAATGGCGTTGGTAGACTTGGTAACACCACCGTAGATGGTGTTGGAATAGTTATAGACTCGGTTATCGTTCTTGGGATAAGGACCACGAGCCATCACATTGTAGTTCAGAGGCAGGTCCCTGGCAGCAGATGCGGGGGTAATTTTACCGGATTCAAAGCCGGGTGCATAAACTGTAATGGGCTTGATGGAAGAACCGGACTGCAGACGGGCTTCCGTTGCACGGTTCCATTCGTCAAATTCCTTCTTCTGACCCACACCGCCGGCCATGGCAACCACGTCACCGGAGGTATTGTCCTTGATCACGATGGCGGACTGCAGCTGCTGACCGCTTCGATCTCTGGGGATCTGGGACAGGTCGGTGTAGATCTTGTCCACCTGTGCCTGGACATCGGGATCCAGACAGGTGTAGATGTGGTAACCACCGGTCTGCACCTGGTTGCGGTAGATCTTCTTGGTGGTGCTGTTCCACTCCATGCCGTCTTGCTCGGCCAGAGCCATGGCCACGTCCTCCAGAACCGTATCGGTGTACCAGGAGTAGACGTCGTTGGAATCGTCATCATCCACGATGATCTCGTTGCCACACTTGGGACAGTAGTATTTGCCGCCCTGCTTCTTCAAGGTGCTGACCGTATCCCGGTAGCCACAGCCCTCGTTCTTACAGGGGTAAATGGTGTCCTTCAGGTCAATACCACGCTTGAGCACCAGCTGCTGGGACAAAGCTTCCTGGTATTCTTCCTCCGTGATCATGTCATACTGACGCATGGCCCACAGAACGTTCTCTTTACGGTCTTTGTTGTTATCAAAGTTCTGGTAGGGATCGTAGAAGGTGGGTGCGTTGGTGATGCTGATGATGGAAGCGCACTCCGCCAGAGTCAGCTTCTCCAATTCCTTACCGAAGTAGACCGCCGCTGCGGTACGCACACCGTAGCAACTCTGACCCAGATAGATCTCGTTGAGGTAGCGTTCCATGATCTCTTCTTTGGTGTAGTTCTTCTCCAGCTCAAAGGCCTTGAAGATCTCCAGCACCTTACGCTGCACCGTAACACCGGATTCCTGGGTCACGTTCTTAACCAGCTGCTGAGTAATACTGGAACCACCCGCATCATCGTTACCGAAGAACATACGGACAATGGCCTTGGAGGTGGTGATCCAGTCCACACCCTGGTGCTCATAGAAACGGTGATCCTCAATGGCGATGGCCGCATTGACCATGTTCTGAGGGATCTCATCATAAGCCGCAAATTCACGGTTGATGGATGTGTAAACATTCTGATACATCACCAGCTTGCCGTCATCCACATAGTACAGGTAGGACTTTTGCTCCATGGCATGGTCACCCAAACTGATGGATGCGTTGGGCAGAATGTCATCCTCCAGATAGCCGGCCACAATGCTGACGAACACAAACATACAGACCACAAAAATCATGGCCACCGTCAGCGCTGCGCCCAGACCGATCTTCAGGCAGGCAAAGGCTACCTTCCAGATCTTCAGCGCAACACGCACCGCCACAGGGCGATCCGGATTGGCCTGAACCTGAGGCTCTTGCTTCTTTCTTTTTAGTTTGTCAAAAAAACTCATGTTCATAACCTCCATAGCGAAGGCACTTGGCCTTCGATATAAGTGTAAGCATACCCTTGTTCGTACTATTATAGCATATATCCCACGAAAACGAAAGTATTATTTTTTAATAAATAGTAAATTATACGGAAAGAATATTTGTATGAGTACACATATCAGAGAGGATGGCGCATAAAATGAAGGTAAGCAGCTGGATCTTACTGGCCTGGGTGGGGTATCTGGGGGTAAGCAATGGGTATTTAACCATTTTTCAGAAGGAAAAACCAAAAACTGTCCTGCCCTATCGGGTGGAATGCTACCCCCAACAGGATCAAAATGCCTTGACAAAGGGAATCCCCTTTCACAACGAACAGGAACTTGCTTCTCTTTTGGAGGATTTTCTATCTTGATTTTCTGTGGGCTTTGGGTTACAATTTGGGTAACAAAGAAAGCGGAGGTAACTTATGGAAAATCAATACGGTTCTGATTTTATGACCATCGTGGATGAGGACGGCACTGAGTTTGAGCTGGAAGTCCTGTCCTCTTTGGAGTATAACGGCTGCACGTATCTGGCTGTGATTCCCGCCGGTTCTGAGGACGAGGAATCCCTGGAAGTGAGCATCCTCAAGTCTGTGGACGAGAACGGCGAGCCTATTCTGTGCGCCATCGAGGACGACCAGGAACTGGAGACCGTGTACAATTTGATCATGGATCAGATGTACGAGGAAGAGGAAGACGAAGAGTAAGTTGAAAGTTAAAAACTGAAAACTGAAAACTGAAAACGATTGTCATCGCGAAGCCGCATAGCGGCTGTGGCGATCTCCTCGGTAAGATTTTGCTATCGTGTAGAGTGGAGATTGCCACGCCAGTTTGCGAACTGGCTCGCAATGACACGGTGTTTCAGTGCTGTGGCATTAGGTAAAATGCGTATATCGAGTGTTTACACATATCGATGGGACGGGAAACCCGTCCCCTACGCCTGCTTGGTGCGTAATGTGTCCTTTTGGACCCACATTTATTGATAGGGATGTTAGTATTCCGTGCGGGATTGCAGACCTCCCGCCTACGCTTTGACGATAGGTGGACGTTGGGAGCAGCTAACGTATGGATCGGCAACCCACCTGCCTTTTCGTGCAGGTCATAATTGGATGCATACGGCCGAAGCGGGTTTGGGGAGAGCGATTTCGCTCTCCCCTTTTCTTATAACTAAGTTCGCCTAACGGCAATTGACAATTGACAGTTGACAGTTGATAGTTAAGTGTAGAGGATGGTTTATCCACTTTTCACCTTCCACTATCCACTTCCGGAACGCTGAGGACAGCGTTCCCTACAACGCATCGAAATGGGTGCGGTAAGCGGCGGGAGCAAGCCCCCGCCCTACCCTGGTGGGTGTTTTTCGGGGAAATTGTAAACTTTTTTCGATTTTCTTTATTTTCATAAAGAATAATACTTGAAAGTGGCGAAAGTTTCCGTTATAATGACGAGGTCTATGCGAATACGCATATTGTCAACCATTCGATTGAGAGGATTTGATTACATGAGTGCATCTAGCAAGAAGAAGCTCCGCAAGGAGCAGGAAGTTGCTGCTATGACCCAGCGTCAGAAGCAGGAACAGAAGGAAGCCAAGAAGCTGAAGTGGAACACCATCGGTTTCGTGGCAATTATCGGTTTGGTTCTGGTGGCCTTCCTGGGCATCATTACCTGGAACTGGATCAGCAACAACGGTATCTTTGAGAAGAACACCACCGCCGCTACCATCAACGGTAACGAGGTCAACAGCGTAGAAATGAACTACTACTTTGTTGACACCGCTCTGGAGCAGGCTAACCAGCTGGCTTCCTATGCTGAGTATTTCGGCGGTGACATCACTATGATGGGTCTGGACACCTCCAAGTCTCTGGAAGATCAGTTCTATGATGAAGAGAACAAGATCACCTGGGCTGATTACATTATGGACATGGCTATTGAGTCTGCTCAGAGCGACTACGCTGTGGCCGCTGCCGCCAAGAAGGCCGGCTACACCCTCAGTGATGAGGACAAGGCTACTCTGGACACCTACTCCAAGAACCTGGATTCTAACGCCAAGGCATACGGCTATGAGGATGCTGACCAGTTCCTGAGCCTGCAGTATGGCAGCGGCTCTGACAAGGAAAGCTATCTGGCTTATCTGAAGAGAAGCATGATCGCCAGCGGCTACTACACCGAGTACTCCGACAGCCTGACCTATGATGAGGCTGCGATCCGTGAGCACGACGCTAAGAACCCCCTGAACTACAATTCCTATGATTACGCTCACTACTATGTGACCAACGATGATTATCTGGAAGGCGGCACCGAGGGCGAGGACGGCAAGGTCACCTACTCTGACGAGGAAAAGAAGGCCGCTGCTGACAAGGCCAAGGCTGTTGCTGAGCAGCTGAAGACTTGCGAGTCTCTGGAGGCTCTGGAAGCTGCTGTTGCTGAGCTGGAAGTCGGCGGCAAGAAGGAAGAGACCGTCACCCACGCTCACAAGACCCTGTACACCAGCATCGACGCAACCTACAGCGAGTGGATCGGCAACGCTGACCGCAAGGAAGGCGACATCGAGATGTTCGAGAACAAGTCCGCTGCCGCTGAGGGTGAAGAGGGCGAAGTTGTTGGCTACTACATCGTAGTATACGAAGGCATGGTCACCAATGCCGAGAGCAAGATGTCTAACGTCCGTCACCTGCTGGTAGCCTTCCCCGAGGAGACCGAGGAGGAATCCACCGAGACTACCGGTGAGACCGAGACTACCGGCGATGATGAGACCCCCGGCGACGATATTACCGCTCCTACTGAGGCTACCGAGGCAGTCACCGAGGCTACCACCGAGGCTACCGAGGCTGCTACCACTGAGGCTACTGAGCCCGCTACCGAGGAAGTAACCGAGCCCACCACCGAGGAAACCAAGCCTGTTGAGGGCGAGGACACCGAGACCGAGGGTGAAGATATCGAGACCACCGGCGAAGAGACCGAGGGCGAGGAAGAAGCTGCTGTTTCTGAGACTGTGAAGGCTGAGACCCTGAAGAAGGCTGAGGATCTGCTGGCACAGTGGCAGGCCGGCGACGCTACCGAGGACAGCTTCGCTGCTCTGGTTAAGGACAACACCGACGACGAGGGCTCTGCTGAGACCGGCGGTCTGTACGAGGATATCCACGCTGGTTCCGACTACGTGGAGAGCTTCCTGAACTGGGCTATCGACGCAGAGCGCAAGGCTGGCGACGTGGAGATCGTGGAGACCGAGTACGGCTACCACATCATGTACTTCGTTGGCTGGGACGAGTTCTCATACCGTGATCAGATGATCCACGATGAGATGAAGAACGAGGCTCTGGAAGCTTGGTACACCGGCCTGACCGAGGCAAAGCCTGCTAAGGAAGGCAACACCAAGTATATTAAGAAGGATCTGATCCTGGCTAACTTCGGCCTGTAAGAAAGTTTTTGGGGGTGTCGCAAGACACCCCCATTTTTTATATTTTAACTTTTGTCGAAGACAAAATCATAACTTGCGAAGCAATTATCGTTCATAACTGTAAGCAGATAAAGGATTGCTGCCGTCCAGCCGGCAGCGGCAACGCTCATCCGCGTTGCATTTGATTCTTCGAGCCTCGTCAACTAAAGAAAAAACACAGGACACCAAATGGTATCCTGTGTTTTTTATGGAGCGGGTGACGAGGCTCGAACTCGCTACCTCCACCTTGGCAAGGTGGCGCTCTACCGGATGAGCTACACCCGCGGAACGAAATTGATTATAACAGATTTTACAAAAATGTCAATACTTATTTTGCAAAATTAAAAAGTTTTTTCGTGCCTGTGGTAGGGACGGGAAACCCGTCCCCTACGGCGATTGTGGTGCTACGTCACGCTGGGGACAGCCTCCCCTACAGGGGAGGCTTTTTGCATTTCTTTCTCTTTCTTTTTTGGAAAAGGTGTGATATACTTAAAAAAATGTGTTTTGGAGGGTGTCATGGACTTTCTGCCTATTTGCAAAAAAGATATGCTGGCGCGGGGTTGGGCGCAATGCGATTTCGTCTACGTGATCGCAGATGCCTATGTGGATCACCCCTCCTTTGGTCATGCAATCATCAGCCGCATTCTGGAACATGCGGGCTATACGGTGGGTATCATTTCCCAACCCAATTGGAAAGATCCCAAATCCATTGATATATACGGTCGTCCCCGTCTGGGCTTTTTGGTATCCGGCGGCAACATGGATTCCATGGTGAATCACTATGCCGTCACCAAGCACAAGCGGAAAACCGATGCCTTCACCCCCGGTGGTGTTATGGGCAAGCGTCCGGACTATGCCACCATTGTATACTGTAATCTGATCCGTCAGACCTATCGGGATGTACCCATCCTCATTGGCGGCATTGAAGCCAGCCTGCGCCGTTTGGGTCATTACGATTACTGGTCTGAGAGCATGAAACGTTCTATTCTGCTGGATTCCCAGGCGGATCT
This sequence comes from Oscillospiraceae bacterium, assembly GCA_017549125.1. Taxonomy (GTDB): domain Bacteria; phylum Bacillota; class Clostridia; order Oscillospirales; family Oscillospiraceae; genus Faecousia. Next base: position 14,285 of record JAFYVL010000078.1, read on the forward strand.
ATTGATGTACGGCATGGGTGAAAAGAGCATTGTAGAGATCGCAGATGCTCTCAATTCCGGCATGGATGTGAAGGATATCACCTACATCGACGGCACGGTGTTTAAAACCGCCCAGGTAGACGAAAGCCTGCCCACCATTACCCTGCCCGCTTTCGAGCAGATCAAGGGCAACAAGAAGCTTTATGCGGAAAGCTTCAAGATCCAGTACGGCAACTGTGACCCCTTTACCGCCAAGCGGCTGGTAGAACCCTACGGCAAGGAGTTCGTGGTGCAGAATCCCCCTCAGAAGCCCTTAACCCAGGAGGAAATGGACGGGGTCTATGCCCTGCCCTATATGCGCACCTATCATCCCAGCTATGAAAAGGCCGGCGGTGTGCCTGCCATTGAAGAAGTGAAGTACAGCCTGGTCAGCAACCGTGGCTGCTTCGGTGCTTGCTCTTTCTGCGCCCTGACCTTCCATCAAGGCCGTATTATCCAGACCAGAAGCCATGAATCCATTTTGGACGAAGCAGAGAAAATGGTCAAGGATAAGGATTTCAAGGGCTATATCCACGACGTGGGCGGTCCTACCGCCAATTTCCGTCACCCGGCCTGTGACAAGCAGTTGACCAAGGGCGCATGCGGCGGCAGACAATGTCTGTTCCCCACCCCCTGCAAGAATATGCGTGCGGATCACTCTGATTACATCGCCCTTCTACGCAAACTCCGGAAGATCCCCGGCATTAAGAAGGTTTTTGTACGCAGCGGTATTCGATTTGACTACCTGTTAGCCGATAAGAAGGATACCTTCTTTAAAGAACTGGTGCAGCACCACATCTCCGGTCAGCTGAAGGTTGCCCCGGAGCATGTTTCTGACAAGGTGCTCGATCGCATGGGTAAGCCCAGAAATGCGGTATATAACCGGTTTGTGGAGAAATATTATGCCCTGAACAAGCAGTTCGGCATGAACCAGTTTTTAGTGCCCTATCTCATGTCCAGCCATCCGGGTTCTACCTTGAAGGAAGCCATTGAGCTGGCAGAGTACATCCGGGAGATGGGCTACAATCCGGAGCAGGTGCAGGATTTCTACCCCACCCCCTCTACCCTGTCCACGGTGATGTATTACACGGGCTTTGATCCCAGAACCATGGAACGGGTCTACGTGCCCACCGATCCCCATGAGAAGGCCATGCAGCGAGCTTTGATCCAGTACCGCAACCCCAAGAACTATTATCTGGTAAAGGAAGCGCTGATCAAGGCCCACCGGGAGGATCTGATCGGTTCCGGTCCGAAATGTCTGATCCGTGCCGTTCCTCCCAAGCCCGGCGGACACAAGCCGCCCCCCAAGAAAGCGCCCCCCAAGGCGGTGCGGAAAGCACCTCCCCCCAAGGCCAGAAAGGGCAGACGATGAGCAGAAAGAAATTGAATCGCCACCCTTTTATGCGCTTTGCCTTTGTGGTGTATATGGGCATGATGCTATGGCTACTGTTCGGTCGCTCCCGGGGCTGGGAAACCGGCATGGCTTATGAGGATATTCTCCGGCAGAATGTGAATTTCAAGCCCCTGTTCACCATCCGTAATTACTGGAAGGTGATCACCCAGCACACCAACGAGGATCTGTATACCCATTGTTTCATCAATCTGGTGGGCAATGTGGTGATGTTTGTGCCGGCAGGTTGGCTGATTCCCGGCATTTGGCGGGGACACCGGAACTTTTTCCAGTTTATTGCCACCACCCTGGCCGCCATCTTTATGATCGAACTGACCCAGCTGCTGACGCTATTGGGCAGCTTCGATATTGACGATGTGATTCTGAACATGGTCGGTTTGACCCTGGGCTATCTGGCCTATATGATCACTCACAGAAAATAAGAAATACCCCCAAGCACCAAGGTGCTTGGGGGTGTCAGAGTGTCAAAAAAGCCGTCAATCGTCAAAACACAGGTTTTGATGGTTGGCGGTTCGTTCTATTGTAGGGAACGCTGTCCTCAGCGTTCCGGAAGACGCAAGATCGTAAAATGCTTGCTACGCAAGGTGTTTTGACTTACTGCACAACTCGAACCACTCGAGTATCCACATACACTTCGGGTTCGAGTTGCTTGTCTTGACGACTTTATTGACCTCTGCCAGTCTGTCAAAAAAGAGTTTTTTGACAGACTGACACCCCCAAGCACCAAGGTGCTTGGGGGTGTGTTTTAGAACTCCAAACGAATCGTATCGGTATCTTCTATGGTATACCAGGAATCTGCGTCAATAATATTGAAAATCAGTTCCACATTTTCCACATCCGTAATACCATTCTCCTCCAGGTCAGAGGACAGGAAGGTGATGGTGTCCACCGTGCGCTTGCCTGCAGGCAGCTCGCTGGAGAAAATAGCTTCTACCATAATACCATTGATGGAGGTATCCTCGGTCTGCACGATAATGCCACTGTCGGAGTTGTTTTCCATGTAAAGCACAATGCTGGTACCCAGAATATCTGCATCCTCAGACAAGCCCTTGGCCACGATCTTAATGTCGTTTGCCTCATAGACCACCTGGCCGGTATGCACCGGGCTTTGCACAGCGCCATTTGCAGCGCTTGTGGTCAGAGTAATCATTTCGGTGTCCACGTAATTCTCCCAGGAATCAGAGTCAAACATGGTGAAATAGAACTCCAGCACAGCCAGGGTATCAATACCGCACATCTCCAGGGAGCTGTCCATAAAGGTCAAGCTATCGTTGGCGATTTTGCCATTGACCACGTCTACGGACATAATGGTATCCACCAGGAAGCCATTGACAGCCACCTCTCGAGCCTGGACGGTCAGATCCTGGCCGGAGTTGTTTTCAATGGTCAGCTTCAGCTCGGGACCCATAAACGCATCCATGTCCAGACCGGTGGCGGTGATCTTCACACCGTGATCATCGTACAATACCGTTTCGGCAACTTCAACCTTCTGGTTTTTGCCAGATGACGGCTTGCTGCCGGAATCGGTGTCGGATACAAAACCGTTGGGACTCTGGATGGAAATCCCCTTGTCCTTACCGCAAGCTGCCAGAGACAGCAGGCATACTACCGCCAGCAATAGGGATATGATTTTCTTCATAAGAACGCTCCTTATTTGATAAATTTACCCACAACATGGGCAAATTCAGTATACCACCCGGCAGTGATAAAGTCAACAAAAGGCACGAATGAATAATGAATGATGAATAATGAATAATTGAGGTATAAGCTTGGCAAATGATTTTAAATAGTCGCTTTAGCGATACCTTCATTTTGCATTCATTTATCGCACACAAGGCTCCCCTCGTAGGGGAGCTGTCACCGCAGGTGACTGAGGGGTGTAAATGCCAACATTTATGCGGATTTCGGCAACACCCCTCCGCCCCTTCGGGGCACCTCCCCTACAGGGGAGGCAAAGCGGAAAATTTGAATTTGTTGTTCTGTTTGAGGGAGGTCGGTGCATAGGATGTTCCATACATTGCTTTCGAGGTGGAACTATGGAACATACAACCAACACAATTACCCTACGGGGTCAGCTGCAAGCCTTGCCTGTATTCTCCCACGAAAATCACGGCAGGCGATTTTTTCGGTTTACACTGGAGGTCTTTCGGCTCTCCGGGGCGGTGGATCTTTTGCCGGTGATTGCGGAAGAGCGAGTGCTAAACGGCATCGACCCCACCGCCGGGGACATGCTCACGGTCACCGGGCAGATCCGCTCTTATAATCAGCGCACTGAGGGTGTGCGGCATTTGATCATATTCGTGTTCGCTACGGATATTGTGGCTGAGGACGGGGAATCCATCAACGATGTGATTCTGGAAGGCCCATTATGCAGAGAACCCAACTACCGCCGGACACCTCTGGGGAGAGATATTTGCGATGCCATGCTGGCTGTGCCAAGAGCCTTCCATCGGGCGGATTATCTGCCCTGTATTTTATGGGGACGGACAGCCCAGGAGGTGGCAGATTGCCACACCAGCGACCGGATCCGCATTGTGGGACGGCTGCAAAGTCGGGTCTACACAAAGCTAACTGAGGATGGCCCTGTGGAGCGAACCGCCTACGAGATCTCCGCTTTGACCGCTGAGATCCTGGATTGGGATCAAGCCGGGGACGATTAGATCGTCCCCAAAGCCACAGGCAGAAAACACGCTTCTGACCCGACAGAACATTCTATACAGAATCTGCCCTTGTTGTGCATTGCAAATTCAAATTTTCCGCTTTGCCTCCCCTGTAGGGGAGGTGCCCCGAAGGGGCGGAGGGGTGTTGTTAAATCCGCATAAATGTTGGCATTTACACCCCTCAGTCACCTGGGGTGACAGCTCCCCTACGAGGGGAGCCTTGTGAGCGAGAAATTGGAATTTACAGGGCTTGACCTGTGTGGTATGATAAAGAAAAAAACGGAGGGGTGCAAATGAAGAAGAAAGTCAGACAAATACTGGATATTTTGGCGAA
>JAFYVL010000079.1 GCA_017549125.1 Oscillospiraceae bacterium
GAGGGGTTAACGGAGATTGAGATCTGCTAACCCCTCAGTCGCTTCGCGACAGCTCCCCGACAAGGGGAGCCTTGTGTGCGTTAAAGTTGAAGTTTCAAAAGAAAACGGAGTTGCCACACCGGCAACTCCGTTTTTGCTTACTTTTCGTTCTTGTAGATTTCCTTAAAATACGTGTAGGTATCTACCTTCAGCTCGCCGCAAGCGTCCTCATCGCAAGCGATGATGCCGTCCTGATGCAGCTGCAGAGCGCTGATGGTCCAAGCGTGGTCAACACCACCCTCAACACAGTGGCGCAGAGCGCGAGCCTTGTTGTGGCCGCTGATCAGCAGCAGAACCTGCTTGGAATCGCAGACAGTGCCAACACCAACGGACAGTGCGGTCTTGGGCACCTTATTGGGGTCGTTGTCGAAGAAACGGGAGTTGGCAATCAGCGTGTCCTGGGTCAGGGCACGGATGCCGGTACGGGAGGTCAAAGAGGTGAAGGGTTCATTGAAAGCAATGTGACCGTCCACACCGCTACCGCCCAGGAACAGGTCGATGCCGCCATAGGAAGCGATCTTCTCTTCGTAACGCTTGCACTCGCCTTCCAGATCCTCAGCCATGCCGTTGAGAATGTTGATGTTCTCAGCAGGAATGTCGATGTGATCAAACAGGTTCTCGTGCATAAAATACCAGTAGCTCTGGTCATGCTCACGGGGCAGACCTACGTACTCGTCCATGTTGAAGGTGACCACGTTCTTGAAGGTCAGAGTGCCGGCCTTGTTCATAGCAACCAGGCGCTTGTACACGCCCAGAGGGGAAGAACCGGTGGGCAGACCCAGCACGAAAGGACGATTTTCCTTATGGTTGTTGATAGCGTCAGCAATATGCTCAGCAGCCCACTGGCACATAGCCTCATAGTCGTTCTTAATAATCAGTTTCATATGCACACACTCCAAGTGTCAAATTCAGGGCAAAACCCTACGGATAGGATTATACTATGCCCACCTGCATCCTGTCAATAGGTTCTTTGCATATTCCAACAATTTCTTTATCATTTTCGCTTGCGTTGCATTTTGGAAACGTTATTTTTTTGCAGCATCCTCGCCAGGAACAGGGATTATCCCTTCTCGTTCCTCAAAATCCTTAATACATTGCCGTATTAAATACAGAATTTGTCCGTTGCCGGAACGCCCCTCATATTTGGCAATATAATGAAGCTTGTAATGCAGCCCCGGATCAATCTCGATACCCAGATGCTTGTTATTCTTGTTACGCATAATTCCACCTCAAAACATCTTAATGTAAGTATATTTTAAGATGTTTTATCCTGTGACTTGACAGTGTATACTTATTTTAAGTATACTAAATCTATTCCAAAAAGGAGGATATGCAGTTGGATTACAGTATCTATGGCTATTTATGTCAGCAAAGCGATGCATGGCTGGCAAATATATTGAAATATTACGAAAAACAAGAAAAATCCGATTACCATGAGGAAATCATACAAATGATATTACAGATCATTGCAGATCGACAAAAGCAGACATAAAGGGTCGATGTGGGCATCGACCCCTACAAAGGGAGTATTTATGTTTTTGGGGGAGGGTCATTGACCCTCCCCCATATCTGTTTTTTCGACTATTTCAAAGTTTTAAAAAACCGCCGTGTAGGGGAGGGGTTCACCCCTCCCACAACCGTCGATATCAACCGCAGTACAATTGTTGGGTGCAAGGGAGGGGTAAACCCCTCCCCTACAGCGCAACAAAATGACATTATTTAAAGTATTTCACTGCAGAGGCGAACATACGGATATCGTACTCGCCGGGGACGTTCTGGTACAGGTGCTTGCCAATACGCTCACTGTGTCCCATCTTGCCCAGCACACGACCGTCGGGGCTGGTGATGCCCTCGATAGCCATGGCAGAACCGTTGGGGTTGAAGGCAGCATCCATGGTGGGATTGCCTGCCAGATCCACATACTGGGTAGCGATCTGACCGTTGGCGGCCAGCTGTGCGATCAATTCCTTGGATGCGAAGAAGCGACCCTCGCCATGGGAAATGGGCACATTCACAATGTCGCCCACCTGCATTCCCTGCAACCAGGGGCTATCATTGGATGCGATCCGGGTACGGACGATGCGGCTCTGGTGACGACCAATGGTATTGAAGGTCAAGGTGGGGCAGGATGCATCGGTGTCGATAATCTTGCCATAGGGTACAAGACCCAGCTTGATCAGTGCCTGGAAGCCGTTACAAATACCGCACATCAGACCGTCACGCTCTTCCAGCAATCGAGTCACCTGCTCACGGATAGCAGGATTACGGAAGAAGGCAGTGATGAACTTAGCAGAGCCGTCGGGCTCGTCACCACCGGAGAAGCCACCGGGAATGAAGATCATCTGGCTCTCAGCGATCTGCTTAGCCACCAGTTCCACACTACGGGAAACATCGTCGGCGGTCAGGTTGCGGATCACGGTGATCTCAGCCTCGCCACCGGCGGCCATCACCGCACGGGCGGAATCGTACTCACAGTTAGTACCGGGGAACACAGGGATCAGCACCTTGGGCTTGGCGGTTTTCACCGCAGGAGCGGCAAACTTCACACCGGTTGCGCCATAGGTGGGGATCTGTACCTGGGTCTCGGTGGTCTGGGTGGGATATACATCTTCCAGCACACCGGCATTGATGTTATAGAGTTCCTCGATGGATGCGCTGTCTGCGCCATAGGTCACAGTTTCCTCGGCGGTGGTCTGGCCGATCTTTACACCGAAGTCACAAGGCTCGGTCAGCTCGGCAAGAATACTGCCGTAGATAGGAGCGGCATTGACCACATCGCCCTTAAAGCCAATGCGGTTACCGAAGGACATCTTCATGACCGCCTCAGCCACACCGCCGTCGGTGATAGCCCATGCGGACTTGACCTTACCGGCCTGGCACAGATCATGGAACTTGCTCCAAATGTTCTGCCAGCCTGCATAGTCGCACAGGTTCTCTGCGCTGAACAGGTACACAGGATTGCCAGCTTCCTTGAACTCATTGGAGATCACATCCTGTGCCTTCACAGGCGCAATTGCAAAGGAAATCAAGGTAGGCGGCACATCCTTATCCAAGAAAGTACCGGACATGGAGTCCTTACCGCCAATAGCGGCAGCTTTCAGACCCAACTGGGCATCCAATGCACCCAGCAGCGCACGGAAGGGCTTGCCCCAACGAGCAGGCTCGTTGCGCAGCTTCTCAAAGAACTCCTGGAGGGTCAGATATGCCTTTTCATAATCTGCACCGGCAGCCACGATCTTAGCCATGGAAGACAGGATGGATGCCTGTGCACCCATGTAGGGATCGGCAGACAGCAGATCCGGATCGCAACCCCATGCCATCAGGCTCGCCTGGTCAGTTTCCTGTCCGGGCAGAACCGGCATCATAGCGGCCATAGCCTGGGTGGGGGTAGCCTGGTGCTTGCCGCCAAAGGGCATCAGCACAGAGCCTGCGCCCACGGTAGCATCAAAACGCTCCACCAGACCTCTCTGGGAAGCATATTTCAGATCTGCCGCCAGCTGACGCAGAGACTTCTGCTGGGCAGCCACAGTTGTGCCGGGGGCAACCTGCACATCGGTGGTCTTGATCGCACCGTTGGTATTCAGGAACGCTCTGGACAGGTTGGCAATTTGCTGACCCTTCCAGGTCATGACCATACGAGCCTCTTCGGTGACCACAGCCACACGGTAGGCTTCCAGGTTCTCCTCCTGTGCCAAAGCGATGAAGGTATCCACATCCTCAGGAGCAACCACCACAGCCATACGCTCCTGGGACTCAGAAATAGCCAGTTCTGTGCCGTCCAGACCGTCGTACTTCTTGCGGACAGCGTCCAGGTCGATCTGCAGACCGTCGGCCAGCTCACCGATAGCAACGGATACACCGCCTGCGCCAAAGTCATTGCAACGCTTGATCAGACGAGTGACCTTGCTGTTGCGGAACAGACGCTGGATCTTACGCTCCTCAGGGGCATTGCCCTTCTGGACTTCAGAAGCCATGGTGGTCAGAGATTTCATATTATGGCTCTTGGAAGAACCGGTTGCGCCGCCGATGCCGTCACGGCCGGTACGACCGCCCAACAGCACCACCACGTCGCCGGGCGCAGGACACTCTCTGCGCACATTGGAGGCAGGTGCGGCAGCTACCACAGCGCCACATTCCAGACGCTTGGCAATATAGCCGTCATGGTACAGTTCTGCCACATGACCGGTAGCCAGACCGATCTGGTTGCCATAGGAAGAGTAACCGGCAGCGGCAGTTTGGCAAAGCTTTCTCTGGGGCAGCTTGCCGGGAATGGTATCTGCCAGAGACACACGGGGGTCACCTGCACCGGTCACACGCATGGCCTGGTGGACATAGGCACGGCCGGACAGGGGGTCACGGATACAGCCGCCGATACAGGTGGCGGCGCCGCCGAAGGGTTCGATCTCCGTGGGGTGGTTGTGGGTCTCGTTCTTGAACATCAGCAGCCAATCCTGCTGCTCACCGTCTACGGTGGTGGGCACATGGATGGAGCAGGCATTGATCTCCTCACTCTCATCCAGCTCCGGCAGCAGACCACGCTTTTTCAGGGTCTTTGCACCGATGGTAGCAATGTCCATGAGGGTCTGGGGACGCTTGGCGGCCTTCTCCTCACCGTAAACCTCCACACGGGCAGCCAGATAACGCTCATAAGCGGCCTGCACAGCCGGATCGGTGATCTGCACATTCTGCAGGTGGGTGGAGAAGGTGGTATGACGGCAGTGGTCAGACCAATAGGTATCCACCACACGGATTTCGGTAATGGTGGGATCACGACCCTCGTCATCCCGGAAATAAGCCTGCAGGAACTTCAGATCGTCCAGATCCATGGCAAGACCCAAATTGTCCAGCAGTTCATTCAGACCCGCTTCGTCCAGGCCAATGAAGCCTTCCACCACAGCCACACTCTTGGGTGCGGTGTACTCAGCGGTCAAGGTCTCCGGCAGAGCCAGGTCAGCCAGACGGCTTTCCACCTTATTGACCACATGATCCTGGATGCGCTTCAGCTGATCCTCGGTCAGATCGCCTTCCAGCACATAGACCTTGGCGGTACGGATCACAGGACGGTTGCCCTGGGAAATGATCTGGATACACTGAGCGGCAGAGTCTGCACGCTGGTCATACTGACCGGGCAGAGGCTCTACTGCAAATACTGTCTGGCCCTGGGGCAGATCATAGGAAACATCATCCACCTGGGGCTCAGAAAACACCGTATTGACCGCATAGGCAAAGAGGGTTTCCTCCAAATCCTGAGCATCATAACGGTTCAGCACACGAACAGCCTGCAAGCTGTCGATCTGCAGGAAATCCCGAATCTCACGAAACAGCTTGTCTGCCTCGTGGGTCTGTCCGGGCTTCTTTTCAACATATACACGATAGACCATACTGGCTCTCCTTTTATGCCTGTAACGCACGGCGACCAATGTCGCTGCGGCGGTAAGCATTTTCAAATTTTACATCGTCGCACAAACGGTAGGCTTCCCGGATGGCTTCTTCCAGAGAATCTGCCACAGCGGTCGTACCGGTGACTCTGCCACCGGCGGTGACCAGCTTGCCGTTTTCCAGCTTTGCGCCTGCCACATAGGTGCATTGGGCAGCTTCCGGGGTCATGGTAATCTCGAAGCCCTTTTCATAGGCCGCAGGATAACCCTTGGAAGCCTGAATCACACAGCAGGCATGACGGTCAGCAAACCGAACCTCTGTTTCTGCCAGAGTGCCGTTCGTAGTAGCCTGCATAATGGTCAGCAGATCGCTTTCCAGCAAGGGCAGCACCACCTGGGTCTCCGGGTCACCGAAGCGGCAGTTATACTCAATGACCTTAGGGCCATTGGGGGTCAGCATCAGACCAAAGTACAAACAGCCGGTAAAGCTGCGGCCCTCGGCATTCATAGCTGCCACCGTAGGCAGGAAGATCTTCTCCATGCATTCTGCGGCCACAGCATCAGTGTAATAAGGGTTGGGCGCAACCGTACCCATACCACCGGTATTCAGACCGGTATCATTGTCACCGGCACGCTTGTGATCCATGGAAGATACCATGGGCTTGAGGGTCTTGCCATCGGTAAATGCCAGAACAGAAACCTCCGGACCAGTTAGGAATTCCTCAATGACCACACGGCTGCCGGACTTACCGAACACACCGCCCTCCATCATATCCCGAACCGCCTGGCAAGCTTCCTCCCGGGTCTGGGCGATGATCACGCCCTTACCCAGAGCCAGGCCGTCCGCCTTGACCACAGTAGGAATGGGTGCGGTCTGCAAATAGTTAAGAGCCGCCTCCATATTGTCGAAGGCTTCGTATTGTGCGGTGGGGATATTGTATTTCTTCATCAGATCCTTGGCAAAAACCTTACTGCCCTCAATGATGGCAGCGTTGGCACGAGGGCCAAAGCAAGGGATGCCCTTTTCGGTCAGCGCATCCACACAGCCCAGCACCAGAGGATCATCGGGAGCAACCACAGCGTAGTCAATCTGATTTTCCACGGCAAATGCCACGATCTTATCAATTTCCAAAGCACCGATGGGAACGCAGGTAGCATCCTGCGCCATACCGCCATTGCCGGGTGCGGCAAAGATCTGGGTGATCTGGGGATTTTTCTTCAAGCTTTTGATGATGGCATGCTCACGACCGCCACCACCAACAACGAGGATTTTCATAGTTAATCTCCTATATCACAGTAATCCTATGTAGGGGAGGGGTTCACCCCTCCCACATCCTAAAACATTTGCATTTGTGCGAATCCATGGGTTTTGGGAGGGGTGAACCCCTCCCCTACAAACTGTTATACCTTAATGATGGAACAGGCGCATGCCGGTAAAGGCCATGACCATATTGTTCTTATCGCACTCGGCAATCACCAAATCGTCACGGATAGAGCCGCCGGGCTCTGCGATGTACTTTACACCGGAAGCGAAGGCACGCTTAATGTTATCGCTGAAGGGGAAGAACGCATCGCTGCCCAGCGCCACATCGGTCTGCTGTGCCAAAAATGCCTTCTTATCCTCCTCGGTCAAAGGCTCGGGACGGCTGGTGAAGTAGTTCTGCCAAATACCCTCGGCGCAAACATCTTCCTCGTTGCCGTTGATATAACCGTCGATCACATTGTCACGGTTGGGGCGACCCAGATCCTCACGGAAAGGCAGGTTCAGGGTCTTGGGATGCTGACGCAAGAACCAGGTGTCAGCCTTAGTGCCAGCCAGACGGGTGCAATGGATACGGCTCTGCTGACCGGCACCCACACCGATTGCCTGGCCGTCCACAGCAAAGCATACGGAGTTGGATTGGGTGTACTTCAGAGTGATCAGAGAAACGATCAGATCGATGGCCGCAGACTCGGGGATCTCCTTGTTTGCGGTAACGATATTCTCCAGCAAATGCTTGCCGATCTTGAAATTATTACGGCCCTGCTCGAAGGTGATGCCGAATACGTCCTTAGTCTCCTGTACTTCGGGTACATAGTCTGCATCAATGGCAACCACATTGTAGCCGCCCTTGCGCTTTGCCTTCAGAATTTCCAGAGCCTCGTCGGTGTAGCCGGGAGCGATGACGCCGTCGGAAACCTCACGGGCAATCAGCTTTGCAGTCATTGCATCACAGGTATCAGACAGAGCCACCCAGTCACCGAAGGAGCACATACGGTCTGTGCCACGGGCACGGGCATAGGCGCAAGCCAGAGGATTTTCATCCAGACCCTCCACATCGTCCACAAAGCAAGCCTTCTTCAGGTCAGCAGACAAAGGCTTACCCACAGCGGCAGAAGTGGGAGACACATGCTTAAAGGAGGTAGCGCAGGCCATACCGGTGGCCTCTTTCAGCTCCTTGACCAGCTGCCAGGAGTTCAGCGCATCCAAAAAGTTAATGTAGCCGGGGCGGCCATTGAGAATGGTAATGGGCAGCTGGCCACCGTTTTTCATGTAAATAGAAGCAGGCTTTTGATTGGGGTTGCAGCCGTATTTCAGTTCAAAATTGATCATGATTCCCTCCATTATTGATTCTTGTTCAGAATCTTCTGGGTGTAAGCACCGGTCTTAAGATCGGTGTAACGAACGAACAGGGAGATCTTGTTGTTTTCGTCCAGGCTCTCCCACAGGGTCTTGGTAAAGGTTTCCATGTCATTTTCCATGGCCACACGCTCCGGCTCACCCTGGAAGGTGGGGATCACAGGATTACCGTCACACACATAGGTGTGCAGGAAGTGACCCAAACCGGCAATGGCAGGATACTCATAGAAGAAACGGGCGCAAGCAGAACCCTCCGGATCAGCGGCCTTCAGAATGGACATCTTATAGCTGCCGTCAAAGGCCTGGATGCCGGAAATTCTGGGCGTCCAGTTCGGACCATCGTCCTCAAACTGACGGGTACGCAGAGCAGCCTCCCAGCTTTCGCCCTTTGCCAAATACTCCCAAATGGTGTCGGTCTGGTCACCGTTGGTGACGATCAGACCACAACCGGCCTGGCGAACAGGATGGTAAATGATCAGATGGGGATCTTTCATCAGCGCAGGATCGTGGGCTTCTGTACGAATGCCATCAGGCTCCTGGATGAACACACGGTTACGGGAATTCACGCTGCGACCCATAATGAAATAAGCAGCTACTGCATGCTTGCCGTCGGGGGTCACACCCAGCATAATGCCACGGCCGGGATAGGAATTGCCCACCAGATATTCCTGGGCAGTTTTGGTTTCATATACGTTCATATTGTTACTCCTTTACAACGACCACACGGCCTTGGACAGCTAATTTATCTTGGCAGAACAGCGCCACAGCCTTGGGTAGCAGCTTCCACTCTGCTTCTTCCATAATGCGTCTTTGCAGGGTCTCGGGGGTGTCGTTTTCCTTCACTGCCACGCTTTTTTGGGCAATGATCGGGCCGCCGTCGCACTCTGCGGTGACAAAATGCACCGTTGCGCCAGACAGCTTCACACCATAAGCCAAGGCCGCCTCATGGACATGGAGTCCATAGTAGCCTTCGCCACAGAAGGAAGGGATCAAAGCCGGGTGAACATTCATCACCGCATTGGGATAGGCATCCACCAGTTCTTGGGTGAAGATCACCATACAGCCTGCCAGTACCACCAGATCGATCTGCAGTTCCCGGAGCATCTGCACCAAAGCTTTGGTCATGGCCTGGTTGGAATCGAAATTCTTTCGGGGCAGCACGTAGCCGGCAATACCGGCCTTTGCGGCACGCTCCAGGGCATAAGCACCCTCTTTGGAAGAGATCACAGCGGTGATCTGACCACCGGGGATCTCCCCTCTTACCTGGGCATCGATCAGCGCCTGGAGGTTGGTTCCGCCGCCGGAAACCAGCACAGCGATCCGCTTCATTCCAGAACCACCTTTTCTTCGCCCTGGGTGATCTTACCGATCACGTAGGCATCCTCGCCATTGGCTTTCAGGATCTCCAAAGCGGTCTCCACCTGCTCAGCAGGTACGACCACGCTCATACCAACGCCCATGTTATAGGTGTTGTACATATCACGCTCGGGGATATTGCCCCAGGTAGCGATCACATCAAAAATAGGCAGTACACGGATGGCGCTCTTGTCGATCACAGCGCACAGACCGTCGGGGATGGAACGGGGAATGTTCTCATAGAAGCCGCCGCCGGTGATGTGGGAAATGCCGTGGACATCCACCTTCTCCAGCAGAGCCAGCACGGATTTTACATAAATACGGGTAGGCACTAACAGAGCCTCGGCAATGGACTTGCCGCCCAGCTGCTCATTGGGAACATAAATGGCAGGATTGTTGTCGTCGATACCAAACACCTTACGGCACAAAGAGAAGCCGTTGCTGTGAATACCGGTGGAAGGCAGAGCGATGACCACGTCACCGGCCTGCATTTTGGTGTTATCCAAAATCTTCTTCTTATCCACGATACCCACCGCAAAACCTGCCAGGTCATAATCCTCCACAGGCATCATGCCGGGATGCTCAGCGGTCTCGCCGCCGATGAGCGCAGCACCGGACTGGACACAGCCCTCAGCCACACCGCCTACGATCTGAGCGATCTTCTCGGGAATGTTCTTGCCACAGGCAATATAGTCCAGGAAGAACAGGGGCTTTGCGCCACAGCAAATAATATCGTTGACGCACATAGCCACAGCGTCAATACCGATGGTATCGTGCTGATCCATCAAAATAGCCAGCTTTACCTTCGTGCCGCAGCCATCTGTACCGGAAACCAGCACAGGCTCTTCCATACCGGCAATGGGCAGACCAAAGCAACCGCCAAAGCCGCCCACATCATCCAGGCAGCCTTCGTTACGGGTGCGTGCCACATGCTTCTTCATCAGCTCAACCGCACGGTAACCGGCAGTGATATCCACACCGGCAGCGGCATAGCTTGCAGAAAACGAATTCTTATGATCCATATTTCGTTATTCCTTTCCTGTCCAACAATAGGTACACAGCTTACAGGGTTCCATGCCGATGGCCTTAATGACACCATCGAGGGATTGGAAGCCCAAAGATGCAAAATTAAACTTCTCACAAATGGCCTTACGCATGGCCTTGCCGCGCTCGGTCTTGCCGTCTGCATATTCATCAATATGGTTCATGCCCTCTTCCCCTTCCAGCTCCAGAATGGTCTGACGGGTCAGAAGATCCATATCACCGTTGGAACGGGAGAAGTTCAGATACTTACAAGCATACATAATGGGCGGGCAGGCAGAGCGCATATGCACGGACTTAGCGCCGTTGTCGTAGAGGAATTCCACGGTCTCACGCAGCTGTGTGCCACGAACAATGGAGTCATCCACAAACAGCAGGTTCTTGCTGCGGATCAGTTCCGTAACTGGGATCTGCTTCATGCGGGCGATCTTCTTCCGGTCGGATTGACGAGCCGGAGTAAAGCTACGAGACCAAGTGGGGGTATACTTGATAAAGGCACGGGCAAAGGGAAAGCCTGTGCGGTTGGCATAGCCAATGGCATGGGGTGTGCCGGAATCCGGCACACCGCCCACATAGTCGATGTCCATGGATCGGCCTTGCTCCATGTCTCGCTGGGCGATCTCTGCGCCGTTACGATAGCGCATAGCCTCCACGTTGATACCCTCGTAGGTGGAGGTGGGGTAGCCGTAATAGCTCCACAGGAATGCGCACATCCGCATTTCCTTCTGGGGCTCTGCCAGACGGGTCATACCGCTGGGGCTCAATTCCACGATCTCACCGGGGCCCAGTTCGCATACCTTCTCATAGCCCAGCTTGGTGAAGGCAAATTCCTCGAAGGAGGCGCAATAGCCTTCCTCGTTTTTACCGATCTGCACCGGGATTCTGCCCTTTAGGTCACGGGCAGCGATCAGATTGCCGTCGTCCTTCAGCACCAGAATATTCATCGTGCCTTCAATGGAACTCTGGGCAAACCGGATGCCGTCTGCGAAGCTGCTCTTTTGGTCAATCAGCGCAGCTACCAGCTCCGTGGAATTGACTCTGCCACCGGTCATGGCATCAAAATGGCCGCCGCTGAAGGACAAATACCGGTCGATCAGGGCATCGGCATTGTTGATGATGCCAATGGTACAAATGGCATAAGTACCCAAATTGGAGCGGATCAGCATAGGCTGGGGATCGCTGTCGGAAATACAGCCGATCACGGATGTGCCTTGCATCTCCTCAAAAATATGCTCAAACTTGGTACGAAAGGGTGCATTTTCGATGTTGTGGATCTTCCGCTGCAGGCCGATCTCTCGGTCGTAAGCGGCCATGCCGCCACGGCGAGTGCCCAGATGGGAATGGTAATCCACACCGAAGAACACATCCATCATGCAATCACTTTTGGATGTGATTCCAAAAAATCCTCCCATGGTTATCTCCTCTTTTTGCGATCAATTAAGCGAAAAACAGCTTGTTCAGGGTCATGGGGTCAACATACTGACCGTCCTTGTAAACACGCATATTGCCGGATGCCACTTCGTCAATGAGCATCACATTGCCTTCGGGGTCGTAACCGAACTCAAACTTGATATCATACAGCTCCAGACCCTTTGCAGCCAGATCGTCAGCCACGATCTTGGTGATAGCCTGGGTCTGTGCCTTCAGGGAGTCGTACTGCTGAGCAGTCATCACACCCAGATCCACCAGACCATCCTTGGTTACCAGGGGATCACCCAGTTCGTCGTTCTTGAAGGTGGTCTCCACATAGTAAGGCAGATCCTGACCCTCGACGCAGTAATCTCTGTAACGGCGGAGGAAAGAGCCCACAGCCTTACGGCGGCAGATGACCTCCAGACCCTTACCAAATACCTTGGCAGGCAGGACCTCCATGGTGGTGTTTGCCAGGTCGGCATTTACATAGTGGGTACGGATGCCGGCGGCATTGATTTTCTCAAAGTAGTAAATACTCATGCGCAGATTCACGTCGCCCACGCCCTCGATGGTCAGACCCACGGAGTTTTCGCCGGGATCGAACACACCGTCCTTGCCGGTGCAGTCATCCTTAAACAGCAGCAGGCAGTTGCCATTGGGCAGAGCGTATACATTCTTGGTCTTACCGGTGTACAGCAGCTTCAAATTTTCCATTTTTATTACCTCTCAATTATTTAATTCTGCCTGCAAGGCAGCATCTTTTTCCAAAACTTTCTTTGCGTCACTCTGGCGCTTGGCATCCAGCCGTGCAGCCAAAGCCTCGTCACCTACCGCCAAAATCTGGGCAGATAACAAAGCGGCATTCACGCCTCCGTTGATGGCAACAGTCGCTACAGGGATACCGCTGGGCATCTGTACTGTTGACAGAAGGGCGTCAATGCCGTCTAAATATGTGGATTTGCAGGGAATGCCAATTACGGGCAAGGTGGTATTGGCAGCCATTGCCCCTGCCAAATGAGCGGCCATACCTGCGGCCGCAATGATTACGCCGAAGCCATTTTGGCGTGCGTTGCGTGCAAAAGCCCCTGCTTCTTCCGGAGTTCGGTGAGCAGAGTAGATATGACATTCGTAGGGAATCTCCAATTGCTTCAGAGTATCCATAGTTTTTTGCAGGATAGGCAGATCACTGTCGCTACCCATGACAATGCCGACTTTTTTCATGCAAAGTCCTCCTCATTCGAGTGATAATCATATCATATACCATTTCCCAGCTTTCAGCAAGTAGATTTTGTTCAATACTATACCAAATTTTACTGAGAAAAATTTTTTAGATTTGTGCAAAAATTTGTTTTACAAATGACATGGTTATGTATTATAATGTTAGATGCGAAACAATTTTGTCGGCGTCATGCCGAATTACAGGAGTGTAGACTATGAGTCGTATGTTAGGCACCGTTTCCATGGGCCTCCGTGCCCCCATTATCCGTCAAGGTGACGATATTTCGCAAATTATGATCGATTGCGTTCGCCAGGCTATGGAGTCCGGCGAATTGACCCCCCGGGATCGGGACGTAGTTGCTATGACCGAAGCCATCGTGGCTCGTGCCCAGGGCAACTATGCCACCGTGGAGGATATCGCTAATGATGTCCGTGCAAAGCTGGGTGGTGAAACTGTGGGTGTGATCTTCCCCATCCTCAGCCGTAACCGCTTCGCAATTTGTCTGCGCGGCATCGCCAAGGGCTGCAAGAAGGTAGTTCTGATGCTCAGCTACCCTTCCGACGAGGTGGGCAACCACTTGGTGGATTGGGATCTGATGGACAAGCACAATGTAGATCCTTACCGGGACGTCCTCAGCGAGGAGAAGTACAGAGAGCTGTTTGGCTATCTGAAGCACCCCTTCACCGGTGTGGACTATGTAGAATACTACGGCAATTTGATCCGGGAGTGCGGTGCAGAGTGCGAGATCATCTTTGCAAACGCCCCCCAGGCTATTTTGAAATATACCAAGAACGTGCTGAACTGTGACATTCACACCAGAGAGCGCACCAAGCGCCTGCTGAAAGCCGGCGGCGCAGAGCGTGTGGTTGGTCTGGATGAGATCATGACAGCTCCCGTCAATGGCAGCGGCTACAATGAGCATTACGGTCTGCTGGGCTCTAATAAGTCCACCGAGGAAACCGTGAAGCTGTTCCCCAGAGATTGTCAGGATCTGGTACTGAATATCCAGAAGAAGCTGTTGGAGCTGACCGGCAAACACATGGAAGTCATGGTCTATGGCGACGGCGCATTCAAAGATCCCGTTGGCAAGATCTGGGAGCTGGCTGACCCTGTGGTCTCCCCTGCTTACACCCCCGGTCTGGAAGGCACGCCCAACGAATTGAAGCTGAAGTATCTGGCCGATAATGATTTTGCAGGTCTGTCCGGTCAGGAATTGCAGGATGCTATCAAGTCCCGTATCCAGGATAAGGACGGCAGCAGTCTGGTAGGCCAGATGGCCGCTCAGGGTACTACTCCCCGTCGGCTTACTGATCTGATCGGTTCTCTGTGTGACTTGACCTCCGGTTCCGGCGACAAGGGCACACCTATCGTATATATTCAGGGTTATTTCGATAACTACACCAACGACTAACGGAGGAAATCAATATGAGTGCAAGCATCCGTCCCGAGTCTATGGCTCGTATTACCAATTTTGAATTGGCCAATGCCTTCATCGACCAGCAGGTAGCTGAGATCCGTCAGCAGGTTGGTGACAAGAAGGTGCTGTTGGCCCTGTCCGGCGGTGTGGATTCCTCTGTGGTTGCCGCTCTGCTCATTAAGGCCATTGGCAAGCAGCTGGTCTGTGTCCATGTAAACCACGGCCTGATGCGCAAAAACGAATCCGAGAACGTGCTGAAGCTGTTCCGGGATGGCTTGGATGCCAACCTGATCTATGTGGATGCCACCGATCGCTTCCTGAACCTGTTGGCCGGTGTGGCCGACCCCGAGAGCAAGCGTAAGATCATCGGCAAGGAGTTCATTGAAGTATTTGCTGACGAGGCTCGTAAGCTGGAGGATATCACCTTCCTGGCACAGGGTACTATTTACCCCGATATTCTGGAGTCCATCAAGGCTGCCGAGGGCAAGAAGGCTGTTAAGTCTCACCACAATGTGGGTGGTCTGCCCGAGGATCTGAAGTTCGAGCTGGTCGAGCCCGTGAAGCTGCTGTTTAAGGACGAGGTCCGTGTGGTGGGCGAGGCTCTGGGTCTGCCCCATGCCATGGTCTACCGTCAGCCCTTCCCCGGCCCCGGTCTGGGTGTCCGCTGTCTGGGCGCTATTACCCGTGACCGCCTGCATGCTCTGCGTGAGGCCGATGCAATTCTCCGTGAGGAATTTGACAACTGCGGTCTGGCAGAAAAGACTTGGCAGTATTTTATCGCTGTACCGGATATCAAGAGCGTAGGCGTGAAGGACGAGAGCCGCTACGAAGGCTGGCCCGCCATCATCCGCGCTGTGAATACCACCGATGCTATGTCCGCTACCATCGAGGAGATCCCCTATGCGGTTCTGCATAAGATCACCGCTCGTATCACCCACGAGGTAGAAGGCATCAACCGCGTGCTGTACGACCTGACCCCCAAGCCCATCGGCACTATCGAATGGGAATAATTTGCAAGTGCTAAAAACCCTTGATTTTACAAGGCTTTTTAGGTAGCGTAGCGCTCCCTGACAGCACTTTGACAGCAATCACTTTTTTAGAGAACTCCGCAGATATGCGGAGTTCTTTTTCGTTCGCAGCAACTTGCAATTCAATAATGCGTTTTGCTATAGCTGTTAGTAATTTGCTGTTGCTGTTCTTTTGCGTTTCTTGTTATTGAGGGTATGAATATCAAGAAATCCAGTCATTGCGAGACCAGTTCGCAGTCTTGTCCCCCTCCATGAGGGGGACAAGACTGCGAAGCTGACAGGGGGAGTGTACCCCTATACAAAGGACACTCCCTCAGTCACCTATCGGTGACAGCTCCCTCAGAGAGGGAGCCGAGATTGGTCGTGGGAATCTCCGGCATAAGATTTTCCACCGGAGATCGCTACACCAGTGTGCGCTACTGGCTCGCGATGACACCTAACTTAATGGCATTGCCTATGCGCCGCAGCGCATTTCATAGCGTCAGCTATTTCATAACGCATAGCCGTTATTTCACAAATCCCAACGGGATTTATTTCATTGAAAAAAGCACTTGCTTTCGCAAGTGCTTTTTTCATGGGGTGGGTGATGGGATTCGTTTGCATTTTTGCATTGGCAAAAATTAAGGTTCGGCTCGGTCAAGCCCTCGCCGGCAACGCTCATTCGCGTTGCATTGAATTCTTCGAATCCCATCCGCCCTAATACCCATAGAAAAGAAAAAAGCCGTCCCATCGGGACGACTTTTTCTTTTCTGGGGTGGGTGATGGGATTCGAACCCACGAATACCGGAACCACAATCCGGTGCCTTAGGCCTCTTGGCGACACCCACCATATTGAATTTCCTGAATCTAAGATGGCACGCCAGAAGGGACTCGAACCCCTGACCTACTGCTTAGAAGGCAGTTGCTCTATCCAACTGAGCTACTGGCGCATTTAGATGGAGCGGGTGACGGGAATCGGACCCGCGTATCCAGCTTGGAAGGCTGGTGTTCTACCATTGAACTACACCCGCGAATCCGCGATTCAGCCCCAAGATAATAGCACATTTTTTTGCTATTGTCAAGGCTGAATCTGCAGAATCTTTGGTATTTTTTTATAAATTACATCCGCAACCGCACCTTCTGTGCAATTACATACGCTTTCAAACCGATCTGTCAAAATACTGTCCGCCGGGCAGAAGGCATAGTCTGCGCCCTCCAGCATGGAGATATCATTGTCGCCGTCGCCTACGCAAACCAGGATCTTCTTGCCCAATTGCATCTGCAGATCCCGGGCAATTTGCAGCTTGCTGCAGCCCTTGGCATGGATATCCACCAATCTGGGGCAGGCCTGGAACACGATCAGCCGATCCGAATAGGCCTCCGCCACATAGTCGATCACCTGCTGTAACCGCTTCTGCTCCTCCGGGTGATGCTCGTACATGGACGGCACACCGTAATCGCCGATACCGGAGTAAATGGCCAGTTTGATCAAAGGCTGGGGTACTTGATCCACCACCCAATGGTCGCAATGGCTCACCTCATTAAACCGATCCCACACCGGATCTTCATGGAAAATATGGTGACCTTCCAGCCCCTGTACCTCCAGGAGCATATCCGGGAAACGGGATTGCAGATCCTGCACCAGGGCATCCGGATCTACGTCCAGGGGGGTGTACTGGGTCAGCTTGCCGGTGACGGTATCGTAGGCACCGGAGCCGTTATACAACAGCAAGGGCGCATTGACCGGCACTTTGCCAATGATCTTATGGCGGCTCATAGGTACGGAACGTCCGGTATTGAGGGTAAAGGTGCCACCGTTATCCATAAAATAATGGATGGCATCCAAATTCCGCTGGGGAATGGTGGAATCCGGTGCGGTCAGCGTCCGATCAAAATCCACCGTCAATAAAACATCAGAAAACATACAGAACCTACATTACAATTCATTGAGATAATATGCACGGGTGACGGCATAGCTGCCATCTGCAGCCTTCACGGTCACACGGAAGAAAGCATTGGGATTGCCCTGGGATTTTTCCAGCCATACGGACAGGTCGATTTCCGCCTCCGTGATGCCCTCCCCTGCTACACGCTTGGCATACCGAGCCTGGGATTGGACACAGACCTCCGCCGCCGGATCGCAGGCGACACGCAAGGTGCTGCCATCCAGGGTTAGACTATGGATCAACGGGCCGCAGGATGCGTACACATCTCCCTTTTCCATGGCTTCGATCACGGATGCATAGGTCAATTCCTCTGCGCCGATCATAGTAAAGCTGCCGCCAACGGTATGAGGGCGGTGGGTATCGTCACAGGCTACCACGCACAAATGGTTACCCAGTTCCAGCAGATCCTGGTAGACCCGGTGGTTATTATCGTCATAGCCGTTGAGAACATTGTGGGTATTGCGAATCTCCAATGCCCACAGCCCCTTCAAGGGCGCATAATCCGGGTAGCTCTGCTTGGACCAGGTGGGGTGGTTATAAATAACCAGGAAGCCTTCTTCCCGGGCTCTTGCAATGATCTCGTTGGCGCATTCCACGCTGCAGATCCGCTCCCGCTGATCCCAATGGGCTTTTTCCGCATGGGCACGGTTTTTGTCCAGGATCTTCTTGGGCGGATAGGGCTGCCACAGGTGATCAGGATCTTTGGCGATCAGATTAAAATGGTAAGTCTTGCCAAAGAAGCTGGCGGGGGGAGCATAATCCTCAGAATCCAAGCCCAACTCGATACCGGTGAGCATGAGAAAATCCGGGTCGTTCAGTTCCGGGTGTGCCGCAATGATATGGTGATCCGTCAAAGCCATGATGCTATAACCGGCGGCTTTATAATGTGCCTTGACCTCCTCGGGGGTCATTTTGCCATCAGACACCGTGGAATGGGTGTGCAGGCTAGCCTTGAAATATTGCTCTCTTTGGGGCAGCAAATGTTTCATCTCATTGCATCCTTTCCAGCTTTTTCAGCAAATTCTCAAAATACTCCGGCAGAGGGGCGAACACCATCACCGGTCTTTCATCCCGGGGGTGGCGGAAGCACAGGACACCGGCATGAAGCACCTGGGATTCCTGTCCCAGTTCCGGCTTCTTGCGGCCGTAGACCAGATCACCCAAAATGGGATGGCCAATATGTGCCATATGCACACGGATCTGGTGGGTACGACCGGTCTCCAGCTTACAGCGCACATGGGTATAGCCCCGATAACGGGCAATGACTTCCCAATGGGTCACCGCATTGCGGGAGTTCCGTTCGGTCACGCACATTTTCTTGCGGTCAGAGGGATGGCGGCCAATGGGCGCATCCACCGTACCGGAATCCGCTTTCAGGTTGCCGCAAACAATACATTCATAGGTGCGCGCCATGGTGTGATCCTTCAGCTGGGATGCCAGTACCACATGCGCCAGATCGTTTTTCGCCACCGCCAGCAAACCGGAGGTATCCTTATCAATTCGATGGACGATGCCCGGGCGCAATTCGCCGTTGATACCGGACAGATTATCCCCCATGGCATACATCAGACCATTGACCAAGGTATCATTCTGGTGACCGGCGGCAGGATGTACCACCAAGCCCTTGGGCTTATTGATCACCAGCACATCCTCGTCCTCGTAAACAATATCCAGTTCCATCTGGGTGGGCGCAATATCCACCGCCTTGGGTTCGGGCAAGGTAACGGTGATCTCATCCCCCAGATTCAGTTTGTCATTCTTCTTACCGGGCTTGCCACAGCGCAGAACGCAGCCCTCTTCCAGCAATTTCTGCGCCGCAGAGCGAGTCATTCCCTCCACATTGCGCGCCAGAAAGGCATCCAGACGTTCCCCGGCCATATCTGCAAACAGGGTCATTTTTTCTTCTCGTCCTTCCAGAATTCTTTGTTAAAGAAGATCAGGTGGCATACCAGCAAAATACCGCCGCAGGTAATAAAGCAATCCGCCACATTAAAGACAGGGAATTCCATGAATTCCAGCTGGATCATATCCACCACATAGCCAAGACGCAGGCGGTCGATCATATTGCCCACACCGCCGGCATAGATGGCAGCGATGCACCAACGTTCCATGGTAGTAAATGGCCAGCGCTTCTTGGAAAATTCCCAGATAATACCGGCGGTAAACAGAGCAAACACCAGGGCAAACAGCCATTGCTGACCTTCAAAAGAAGACCATGCCGCGCCACGGTTCTGCACATAGGTAAAATGGAACATACCATCCCAGGCACGCACATAACCAAACAGGTCAATATTGGATACGGTCAGCCACTTGGTAAACTGATCCAAAGCCACCGCCGCACCGGCAAAAATGGCCATATACACATACAACACAGGATTTTCCTCCCAAAAGTTTTTTACATAATACCATTTTTCCAAACGATATGCAATGGTATTTGATCGAAAATGTCATTTACTTTCTTGTAAAGATACATTATAATGAAAATAGGAAAATTATACTAAGGAGAAGATCGTATGCGTAAATATATAGTTTTTATCCTGATTTTTATGCTGTGTTTATGCGTGACCCCGGTCAGCGCTGCAGAAGAGCAGCACAGCCATTGCGTCTGCGGCGGCTATGCTGTAGGTGTGCAGGATCACCAGAAATGCGAGGACGTGATATGGCAACCTCTGTCCAGCGTGGTGGACCTGAAACATGTGGATTGGAAGGATGTTCCCTCCGGATATTATTATCTGGACGGTAATGTGACCGTTACATCTACCACCGATAGCCACAGCATCGGTTCTTCTGTGGAAAACGAAGAAGACCACACTTATACCGCTGAGACTCGGCAAGTCAGCCTATGCCTCAACGGTTATAATATCAAAACCACCAAAGATCGTGTATTTAAGGGTGTATACACCGGCTCTACCCTGACTATCTGCGACTGCAGCGAAAAGGAAAACTGGGGCACCATCACAGGCGGCACTTCAGCCACCGGCGGTATTTTCTATACCTATGCCAATTCTACGGTAAATCTTTACGGCGGTAATTACACCGCCAAGACCGGTGCGGTGGCAGGTATCGGTGGCGGTCTGTTTTATATCGCCCAGGACCGAGCCCTTGAAGGAAGCAACAATACCACAAAAAATAATGTCGATTACGCTTCTATGGTGAGTATTTATGATGGCAATTATTTTGGCGGCAATGCCAAAAAGGGTGGTAATATCCAAGTTGCTCATCGGAGTATTTTGAATGTATACGGCGGCGCGATCTTCAACGGAACTGCCCAGGAAAGCGGCGGTAATATCAGCGCCGGTAGCGGCACCACAGTCAATATCTGTGGTGGCGAGATCTACGGCGGCTATCCCGAGGTAGCCAAGGTGATCACCGACGGTGTGACAAGTGCAGAATGCACCCTGGCAGACGCTATCCAAAATTATAAATCCGGCAGCGTGATCCGTCTGTACCGGGATCTGGCAACCGACCTGGAGATCCCCAGCAATATCCTGCTGGATCTGAACGGTCACAGGCTGTCCGGTGTCAGTGGCAGCTTCACCTGCTTTGACTCTGCCTCTGACCGTGGCGAAACTCTGGGTGTCCTCTCCTGCACCGGTGAAGTCAAGGCCGCCCAGGGCTATGGCGCACTCCCTGCAGAAGGCGGCGTTTCCTTCTGGGCTTATAAGGTGGACATTACCCATTTCTCCATCGACCCCGCAAAAACCGCCATTGGCTATAAGACCCAGTTCTCCGGCAGTATTCCTTCCGAACAGGTAGAAAGCATTGGCTTTGAGATGTGGCTGGAGGGTTACGGTCACCGTCAATTCAGCAAGCCCAACCTGGACGGCACCATGACCCTGCGGCTGAAGAATATTCTGTCCCAGGAAAATACCAATGAGCAAAATGCCATCAACTCCGAGACACCTGTCTATGCTTTCGGTTATGTGATTTTGACAGATGGCACCAAGCTGTGCGGTGAGACCGTGGCATATTCCTTTAAGGATATGGTCAACGCAGCAGACAACTGCTACAGCACCTTGAACACCACCCAGCAGAATGCTCTGCAAACCCTGGCTCGCACCTATTCCAATATTATGATGACCTGGGATGTAGAAAATTTCCACCATGCCCAGGGCGGCATCTGGAAGACATTTACTATTCCAAGCAAAAAAACTTATACCTATACAACTGACAATGGAGAAACAACGGCAACTTTATATGTCATTCCAGAAGGCAGTTATGTACTAACCGGTGATATCAATCTACAAAGCAAAACCCTAGGTATTTTGCCTGACACTACTGTCAACCTGTGCCTGAATGGACATACAATCCAAGGCACAAGCCGTTTGATGCGCATATTCGGCACATTGAATATCTGCGATTGTCACGAGCACGGAGAATCCGAAGGTACCATGACCAGCAGTTACACCAACGGTGCAAATTCTGACGGTTCGGTGAAGAAAAATTTCGGTGCTGTGTTCTATTCCTATTATGGCTCCATCATAAACCTGTATGGCGGTAATTTAAAGTCCACCGGTCAGCTGGGTTCTGCGGGTGTGGGCGCAGTGAGCCACGAAGCCCAGAATGTTCCCACTCTAAAGGATATTCCTGCCGGTGTAATGAATATGTACGGCGGCAGCCTGTCCGGCGGCAATGTGACCGATAAAGGCGGCTTGCTGTGGGTACTCCACGGTGCAACCTTTAATATGTACGGCGGCGAGCTGTTTGACGGCAAGGCCAAAAGCGGCGGTGCGCTCTATGTAAATACCGACGGAAGCTCCGCAAATCTGTTGGGTGGCAAAATCTACAACTGCACCGACAGCAGCGGCTATACCCTGAGCCTTACCCTCGGCCCGGTGAGCTTTGGTGGTGATGTACAGGTGGACAGCATTTTCCTGCCTTACAACAAAACCTTGAACACCCAGGGTCTGACCAAGGGTGCAAAGTTGCATATCACCTCTGATGTGCACGGCTATCTGGCCGATGACCCCACCCTGGCAGATTGCTTCGTACTGGAAGAGGGCTACGAAGCCGTGAATCTAAACGGCAATCTGGTAGCGGTCAAGACCGACATCACCGATATTTCCACCGATTCCGGTTTCCGGGTAGGCTACAGCAGCGTTTGCATCAATCCCAAGCAGAAAACCGGCTATCCCATGAGTGGTTACGGTACCGCCGCTGATCGAAAGTCCACAGACATCACAGATGATCTGTATGCCAGCGCCACAGCCATTACCGATGAAAATGGTAATACCATGCTACTGATCACCAATGACATGCAGCGAATCCAGGAATCCATTACGGATGTGATGCGTCAAAACATCAGCAAGGCTACTGGCGTGCCTGTGGAGCGGATTTTCCTCACTTCTTCCCACAGCCACTCTGTTCCCGATCTGAACAGCAGCGGCAATGAGCTGATCAAGGAATATACAATTCTGCTCCATGATCAGTTTGTACAGGCAGCAGTAGAGGCTATGGCAAACCGTGTGCCTGCTACCATCAAGGCGGCAAAGACCGACGCGGTCATGACCAAGAACGGAAATTACTTTAATTTCAGTCGTCACTACAAATACCTTGATTCCGACGGAAACTGGCAATACTATGGCGACAACTTCGGTACTGCCCCAGATAAGACGGAAAAGGAAACCATGGAGCACATCACCGAGGGTGATCACTCCATGCAGCTGATCCTCTTTGACCGCGAAGACCAGAAGGATGTGCTGTGGTGCAACTTTGGTTGCCACCCCACCCTGACTGGCGGTGCGGCGCTGACCCAGATCTCCTCTGACTTTGTTGGCGCTATGCGCGCTTACGGAGAGGAGAATAGTGATTACCACTTTGTCTATATTCAAGGTGTCGCGGGTAATATGAACCCCACCTCCCGTATCACCTCTGAGATGGATACTGCTCACGATAAGAAGGACGAATATACCGTGTATGGTCAGCGGCTGGCTCAGGCAGCTTTGAATCTGCTTAACAAGGCAAAGGAAGTACCTGCCGGTGATCTGAATTTCATCCAGCAGAACTATACCGCCAAGGTTTGGAAGCACAGCCAGGAGGAGCTGGACAGAGCCCTCCTGTTCAGCGAAGAAACAAAGGGTCTTCCCCTTGACGAGCGCACTGCATTAAGCAGGACGAAGTACGGCTTTACCAGCGTTTATCATGCCAACTCCGTGATCTCCAAATCCAATCTGGGCGAAACCGTAGACCTGGAACTGAATGCATTCTCCATTGGCGACAGCCTGGCATTCTACACCGTTCCCGGCGAGCTGTGGTCTAACGCAGGTTTGGAGGTCAAGGGCAACTCCCCCTTCGGCATCACCTTCACTGTAGGCTACTGCAACGGTGACTGGAAATACTTTGTAGCCGGCGAAGCCGCTACCGAGTATGAAAACTATGAGTATTTCTACAGCCGATTTGTTCTGCCGGATACCACCCAACAAATGGTTGCCATTTGGCAGGAAGCTTTGGAGAATCTCTATAACAACAAAAGCAACTAAGAAATGTAGGGGGCGGATTTCCCGTCCCGCAGGAGGCGAAACACCTCCCCTACAAGTAATATTTGCATAGAAAATACGCTGTCTCAGAAATGAGACAGCGTATTTTTTATGCCTTGAAGAATTGTTCAATTTCAGCTCTGGTGGTCTTGAAGCTTCCCTGGAAACAATTGGGCTTGCCACCGCCACGGCCGTTGAGTGCCTTGGTTGCTTCTGCACCCAGAGGGCGCAGGTCGCCCTGTGTGGTGATAATACACAAGCCATAACCCGATTCATCATCGCCGGAATACACCGCAGCCCAGCCGCCGCAAACGGATGCAATGGCATCGGCCAACTCCCGTACCCCTGCAGAGGTCAGATCCGGCTCAAAATGCAGCACATTCCCCCGGCTGGCATACTGCGCAGCAATGGCAGTATTCAGCCGCTTCTGCAAGCCGCTGGCACGGAATTTCTCCGCGGCCAGCTGTTCGCTGATCCGCTTTGCCGCATCGGCAGTCTCCAAAATCTGGGCAGAAAAGGTTTGTGAAACCAGGCGATTTTGCTCGTAAACCCGGCGCATATAGTCCAGCGCACGCTGACCGCACACCAACTCCATACGGATGCCCTGGTGGAATTTCACACAGGACAAAATCTTGATGAGTCCCACCTGTCCGGTGGTAGACACATGGACACCACAGCAAGCGCAGCTGTCATACCCCGGCACTTCCACGATCCGTACCGGCCAGGGCAATTCCCGTTTGGTACGATAGCGCACCGAGGGCAATTCCTCCGGGCTGGGAATCCAGCATTTCAGCGGAATATCCTGCCAAACGGCTTCGTTGGCCTCCCACTCGATTTTAGCCAGGGTTTCCGGGTCGATGGGGCCGTCGAAATCCACTTCCATCACATGATCGCCCACGTGGAAGCCGCAGTTGCTATAGCCAAACAGGCGGTGGATGATTCCGGAAATAATATGCTCACCGGTATGCTGCTGCATTAAATCGAAGCGGCGCTCCCATTGGATACGTCCTTCCACGGTGCTACCAACCACCAAAGGCGCTTGGCACAGGTGAACGATTCGCTCATCCCGCTCCTGCACATCCAGCACCGGGATTTCATTCAGCGTACCCAGGTCACAGGCCTGACCGCCGCCTTCGGGGTAGAATGCCGTTTGATCCAGCACCACCCAATAGCCGCCCTCGGTAGGCTCACAGCCAATCACCTGCGCGGTAAATTCCCGCATATTCGGGTCTTGATAATATAATTGCAAGGTCTCCATAATAACCTCCATAGTTTTTAAATACCAATTTTCCGCTTTGCCTCCCCTGTAGGGGAGGTGCCCCGAAGGGGCGGAGGGGTTTACAGATATTAGATTCCGTACACCCCTCAGTCACCTGCGGTGACAGCTCCCCTACAAGGGGAGCCTTGTGTGCGATAAATTGAAATTTCTTCTATTCTAACACAATCCCCGGGGGTTCGCAACCGGAAGAAGGAACTTGTCGAGGAGTTTCTTAAAATATGGGCTTGGTTTCGTGGGTTTTCTGGGACAAGCACCGATAAAATGGTCACACAACGCACCAAGGAGGAATGGCCATGCAGTGCCAAAAACTACGAACTTACATGGAGACCGGACGGGTGGTTTTCCTGCCCATCCGCTCCATTCAGCCCAACCCATCCCAGCCCCGACATATCTTTTCCCCGGAGGCCTTGGAGGAATTAGCCGACAGTATCCGTACCCACGGAATTTTACAGCCCTTATCCGTCCGTCGCATGGGAACGGGCTATGAACTCATTGCCGGAGAGCGCAGATTGCGTGCCGCCCAGCTGGCCGGACTCACAGAGATCCCCTGTATCCTCATGCGTATGGACGACCGGGAATCGGGGCTGGCGGCTTTGCTGGAAAATCTGCAGCGACAGGATCTGGATTTCATCGAGGAGGCAAAAGGCATCTCCTGGCTCATGAGTCATTGGCACATGAGCCAGGAGCAAATTGCCGGTACTCTAGGCAAAAGCCAAAGTGCCATTGCCAATAAACTGCGGATCTTACGGCACAGCACCCCTGTACTCCATGCCATCCGGGAAGGGCAATTAACCGAGCGGCATGCCCGGGCATTGCTGCGGCTCACCACCGATAGCGATAAGCTCAGCGCCATTCAGGCCATTGTCCAGGCCGGTATGAGTGTGGCACGGACAGAGCGCTACATTGAAGAACTCCTCTCCCAAAAGGCCACCGCTCTCCCCAAAGCCAGCGTGGGCGCATTTCTGAAAAATGTAAACCAGACCCTGGCACGCATCCAGCAATCCGGGATCGCCGCCATTTCGGAACGTCGGGAGACGGAAAGCCAGATCGTATTGACCATTACCATCCCAAAATAATTCAAATTCATTGAAAAATTGACTTTTCTCCCATTTTCGGCTATGATAGTGTTGAAGATTATGCCCATAGGGAGAAAAATATATGAAACGAATCCTTACGAGCCTGTTATTGGCTGTTTATATTCTGACCTCGCTGGTGATTTTCCCGGCGAAGGCCGCCGGTGGCGTTGCCGTCTGTTCCGACAACCAGCAGGTTGTCTATGCGGATTTTCAATCGGCGGTCAACGCCTGCCGCAACGGACAGTATCTGAAGATATTAGCTAATACCACCGTCAACATCACCATGCAGAAGGATCTGTATGTGGATCTGAATGGTTATAACCTAACCGGTCAAATCCAGCCTAACAGCTACCAATTCTACGGTTTTGACTCCGCCACCGACAATTATACCTCCACCGGCGGCACATTCTCCTGCACAGGGGTGACCCCCGCCCGGGTATCCACCGGTAACAACAATCGCTACTTAGCCATCTCCACAGATCAGGGCTGGCAATTCCACCGGTTCTATGCGGGTATCACCCATACCAGCCTGGACACTGCCACCTGCGGCATCGGTTTTAAAGCCCAGTTCTGGGGCAGTGATGCGGTTATGAATCAGCTATCCGGACGTCCCCTGGAATATCGGCTGCAGCTGGAGGATTATTCTCCCCGCACTATCTTTATTTCCAAGGATCAGCTTTATTCCGGTCGCACCATTTCTTTGCGGATCAATCACTGGGATGTGGAAAATTATGCATATGACGTCCTCTACGCATGGGTTCGGCTGAATTTAGCGGATGGTACAACCATCGACAGCGCAAAAATTACGTCGACCTTCCGGGATACTGTGGGCTATATTGATAGCCATGCGGACAGCTTCACCTGGGAGCAATT
Organism: Oscillospiraceae bacterium; assembly: GCA_017549125.1. GTDB lineage: Bacteria > Bacillota > Clostridia > Oscillospirales > Oscillospiraceae > Faecousia. The sequence continues at coordinate 27,141 of JAFYVL010000079.1, forward strand.
AAAGAATGTGGCCACGCTGATCGATCTCCATCCGGTCATGAGCAGATGGGGCTTGCAAAACATTCCGCCCCAGTGCCGCCAGCATACGGACACCGACAGCAACGGCTACTGTGACCGATGCACCGAATCGGTGACCGTCAGCTTTAATGTGTATGCCATCAACGATCTGCACGGTAAATTCAATGACGGCGACAACCACATTGGTGTGGATAAATTTACCACCTACATTAAAAATGCCCGTCAAAAGGGCAATGTGATCCTGCTGTCCTCCGGCGATATGTGGCAGGGTGGTGCGGAATCCAATTTGACCAAGGGTCAGATCGTCACCGATTGGATGAATCAGATCGGCTTTGATGCCATGACCATGGGCAACCATGAATACGATTGGGCCAGAGCCCCCATTGAAGCCAATGCGGAATTGGCAAACTTCCCCTTCCTGGGTATCAATATTTATGATAAGAGTACCGACAACCGTGTGTCTTACTGCGACAGTTCCGTGATGGTGGATTTCGGTGATCTGCAGGTGGGCATCATCGGCGCTATCGGCAATTGCTATTCTTCCATCGCTTCCGGTCAAGCGGACGACGTGTATTTCAAGACCGGCTCTCAGCTGACTAACCTGGTCAAAGCAGAATCCCAAAAGCTTCGTCAGCAGGGTGCAGATTTCATTATCTACTCCCTCCACGACGGTTATGAGGACTACAACACCGGCACAAGTGCCACCTCTGTTACTTCCCTGGACTATTATGATGTGGCACTATCCAACGGTTATGTGGATCTGGTCTTTGAGGGCCATACCCACCAGCGATATTTGTTAAGGGATCAATACGGTGTGTACCACATCCAGGGCGGCGGCGATAACTCCGGCTTCTCCCAGGCTTCGGTCACTGTCAATACGGTCACCGGCAAATCCACCGTATCCAATGCCCAATCCTTGAAAACCTCCACCTATTCCAGCTTGTCTCCCGATCCGCTGATCGCAGATCTTCTGGAAAAGTATAAGGATCTGATTCGTCCTGCCTATGAGGAATTGGGCTACAACGCCAGACAGCGCAGCAGCGCCCAGATCTGCACCTGGGTTTCCCAGCTGTATCTGAAGGCAGGCCTAGAAAAGTGGGGCAGTCAGTATAATATTTACCTGGCCGGCGGCTCTATTTCCTGCCGTTCCCCCTATAAGCTCTATAAGGGACAGGTCAAATACGAAGATCTCATGACCATCTTGCCCTTCGATAACGAAATCGTGCTGTGCAAGATCCCCGGCAACAAATTGCTGACCAGATTCATCAACAACTCGGATTATGTGATTACCCGTTCCGATTACGGCAACGCCACCCCACCGGTGAATAATTCTCTGAATTATTACTATGTGATCACCGACACCTTCACCGCCAACTATGCGCCCAACAACATGACCATCATTGATACCTTAGGGCCGAATATCTTCGCCCGGGATCTGTTGGCAGAATACATCCGCCAGGGCAATCTGGCGAAATAAAAAATCCCCTAACCATGCCGAGTATATCACCTCGGCTTGGTTAGGGGTTTTCTATATTTCAGCAAAGACCAATCTCATGGTTTTCACGGCTAAGCCCGGTTCCGTACAACCGTTCCCGGCTGTGAACCCCATGGGTTTAGTTCTTTGCCAAAACCACGACCTCAGAGATTGCGTACTGGGCGCTGTCTGCCATTTGGATCTCCACGGCAACCGCCTCCGCAGGCACAGTCTTCAAAATCTGGTCAGCAGCCACACCGGTATAGCAAATGCTATCGCCATTGGCCAGGATCAAGCGAACGCTCTTCACACCGGCACAGGGCTGATCCACACCGTCATAAATGCCAATGCCATAGACTGTAGTCTTAGCAAAATCCAGACGGATGGTGGCTTCACCGCTGAACACAGCCTCGGTCACATACTTCAATGTTCTGTGGGCAATGATGCCATCGGTCAAGGTATTGACAGAACCGGAGACCAGATTGGTCACGGTGGCGTTGTCAGCCACATTGGTGTACTCACCGGCGGTCAAGGGCATATCTCCAAAGGAAGGACCGCTGACCACAGGTACTAACAGACCGCTGGAGTTCTGTGTCCAATTCAAGGTATCCACAGCGATGCCACGGGCAAAGGAATCAGAGGTCTTGACCTTGTGGGCATGGTAGACAATGTAATCCTGTCCGTCACGGCTGACCACGGAGCAGTGACCTGTACCCTTATCCGTACCGTAGAGCAGATAACCGCCCTGGGCATCGGTCAGCTTGGTAAAGGTGCCGTCGGGGCTGTCAGACACCGCCACACGGACACTATAGCCCACATTCTTATAGTTGTTTACAGAGTACAGCAGGTAATACTTGCCGGACTTATACAACACAAAGGGCGCTTCGTTAACAGAGCCCTCTTTCAGGGTGCTTTCTGCGGTGGTCAGGTGCTTCACGCTAGTGTAATCGGGGGTATAGTCGTCATTGAGCTTCATCACATAGTTACTGGACATTGTATAACCAAAAGCCTTGCCCAGGTCATGGCAGAAATACACATACTTCTGACCGGTGACAGGATCCACAAAGGGACTCAGGTCAATGATCTTCATATAGCCGTTGTTAGCGGTCTCATACAGAGGATCATTGACATCCATCTTGGTAAAGTCGAACACAGGCTCATAAGCCCAGATGTCATTCTCTGCATCGATCTGCACCAGATTCTTGTGCAAATACTTATTGTAAGGCACAAAAGGACCGGCAGGATCGCTGGCTACTGCAATGTCACCGTAGAAATAACCTTGGTTATCATAGCGGTCAGCATTGTAGAACATGTAGTACAGCTTGGTCTGGGCATCATAGATCACTTCCGGTGCCCAGTAATCGGTGGTCAGGTAAGATGCGATGGTGCGGCCTGCGGTGGCATCATAATAGGCACCGCCGGCATGCAGGGCTGTGGAAACACATTCCCAATTCACCAGATCCCAGGATCTGTATGCCAGGTAGCCCTTACAGCCCAGGCTGTCAGAGGTAATATACATGTAGTAGCTGCCTGCGTCCTTACCCTCGGTGATGGCGATCACGCTGGGGTCTGCGCCCAGGACATCCAGCTGATTCTTGTAGCTGACATTCTTGGCGGTATTGCAGCCCAGCAGATAATTTTCTGCCTCAGCCTGAGAAGCAAATCGCAGAGCCACCAGATCTTCCACCACGGTAGTGCCGTTGTTGAAGCCGGTGAACTTCACGGTGCTCTCAGTCATGGGAACACGGCTGGTCTGGTATACCAGCTTGCCGTCCAGCAACAGGTTTACCTGGCCGCCCAAAACCACCAACTCAAAGGCAACGCTGTTGCGCTTGCCGTTGGTATTTTCATCGGCCACGGCCTGCCACACATCCCAGGAATCCTGGTCTGCCTTGGACATGGTGAAAATCTGATAATTGCCGGAGGGCAGTTTTTCCAATGCTACGAAATACTCGTTACGGGCATCCGCAGAAATAAGGATTCTTGCCTGTCCCCAATCGGCGGCGTCCTTCAGGGTCAGCTGACCACTGACGGCATAGAAATCATCACGCATCACAAAACCGTCTGCCATCACATCATCTACCAGGTGCTGGGCATCGGAATTGGTGGTGAGGGTGTAAACACCCTCAGAGGTTTCGGTGAAATAGTTGGTGCTGAGCAGGGTCTCGGGTGTGCCCTCGGTCTTATGCTCCTTCTGGGCAATGTAGGCACTAATGGCATCTCCATTGTCGAAGGTTGTCAGTTGGAGATCCTCTACCGTGGTAGTACCGATGTTGTAACCGGTGAACTTCACGGTGCTGTCGGTCATGGTCACGCGGTCGGTCTCATAGCAAATCTTGCCATCTACCAGGAAATAGACCTTGTTGCCGTTGACGATCAGCTCGAAGTCCTGGACATTCTTGCCGGTGTCGCAGATCTTAACCCAATTGTCCCAACCGTCCTGGTCAGCCTTGGACATGGTGAAAATCTGATAGATACCGTTGTTGGTTTTCTCCAAAGCGATGAAATACTCGTTACGGGCATCCGCAGAGATCAGGATTCTGGCCTGTCCCCAATCGGCAGCGTCGGTCAGTGACAGCTTACCCTTCACGCAGTACATGCTGCTGCGCATGATCACACCGTTGGCCAGCACGTCGTCAACCTTGTGCTGGGCATCGGAATCAGTGAACAGGGTGTATTCCCCATCCTCACCCTGGGCAAACCAGTTGGTGCTCAAGGTAGCTTCCTGCATGCCCTGGGGCTTGTAGGACTTGCCGCTCAGATAATTGGCAGCGCTCTGGCTGTCACTGAAGATCTCCAGATCCAGATCTGCCACGGTGGTCGTACCGATGTTGTAGCCGGTGAATTTCACAGTGCTCTCTGCCATGGTCACACGATCTGTCTCATAGCAAATCATGTCGTCCAGCAGCACAGTGACCTGGCTTTCGCTGACTACCAGTTCAAAATTCAGAGTATTCTTGCCGGTCTCACCGATCTTGACCCAAGCATCCCAGTTATCCTGGTTAGCCTTGGACATAATAAAGATCTGATAATTGCCAGCAGGCAGCTGCTCCAGAGCAATGAAATATTCATTGGTGGGATCTGCAGAAATCAGAATTCTGGCCTGACCCCATGCGCTGGCATCGGTCAAAGACAGCTTACCGCTGACACGGTAGTTGGCTGCACGAGCCGCAATACCGCCACGGGTCAGATCGTCCACCTTGTGCTGGGCATCGGAATCGGTGGACAGGGTGTACTCCCCATTCTCGCCCTGGGTAAACCAGTTCTCGGTCATGCCGATGGTCATGCCATTGTCCACAGCCTGCTGACCCACAGCCACAGAATAGTTGGTGGCGGTCAGAACGCTGTTGAAGGAGAAGATACCCACAGCGCCCTTGGCATCATGGAAGCCCTCCACATTATGCAGAGCCAATTTGCCATTGACAAAGAAATAGTATGCGCTGCCGTCACGAACCAGCTTCAGCTTGATGGTATCGCTGCCGCTAAAGGACATGCCGGGTACTTCTGCGGACACAGAACCTGCCCAATCGTCGCCACCGTCGGTGGGCTGATACACAACACCCACATGGGTTGCCGCCAGCTGGGGATTCATATCCACAAAGAACTTGACCATTTCAGAAGTGCCGTTGACCAGAATACCGAACTTGGGCCAGTTATCATTGTTCAGTACCTGGGACACATTGATCTCAGTCTCAAAGCAGAACTTATCGGTAAAGATATCGTTTAAGTAAGTATACTGGGGTGCGCCACCGGTGATGGACACGGAAGGTTCGCTACCCTGGTCCTTAGACAGATCCACACCGTCGGAGGTGCTATAGATAATGCCATCACCCTCTGCAGAGCCAAAGATTTCTCCCTTATTGCGCTCTGCTTCCGGCAGCATCGCATTCTTGGCATCCAGATCTGCCTGGGCGGTGGTCACCGCATAATCGGTAACGGTCAGACCGGTGTTGAAGCTGAAGATACCAGCCTTGGCCTTGCCTTCAAAGCCGCAAACGCTGGACATGACATAACGGCCATCCACAAACAGGTGCAGACGCTTGCCTTCCTTCAGCACACCCAGAGTCACAGTTTCTCCATTGCCGGAGAAAGCCATGCCCTCTACGGTCACGGACTTGGCATGATCCCAATCGTCCTGGCCGTTGGTGTTGGTCATGTTACCCACCACAGAAGCGTTCATGGCGCGGTTCATATCCACATAGAAATACTCACGGACATTGTCGCCCTCAGCCATCAGACCGAACTTGGGCCAGTTTTCACCAATGGCTACGTCATTGGTATGGAATTTTGCTTCAAAATAGAAGTTCTCTTCTGCAAATCCATTGATGTAACCAAAGGAAATGCCGTTGGACGCTACAGTGACCTGATCCTTCTCAGACAGGTTCACCTGCGGATTGGTGCTTTCAAAGAAATGACCAAAGATGTTCGTCAAGCCCCAGGATGCCACCTGTGCTTCATAGGTGGTACACAGAGCCTTCACAGCTGCCTTCTGGGTCTGGTTATAGCCTGCCCAGGCGGTATTCACAGCCTGCAAAGCCTGCTTCATAGAAGTTGCCTGCCATTCGGTCTGAATGGTTTCACCGTTCACGACCACGAAAGCATAGGCTTCCAGATTGGCTTCACCGCCATTATTGGCCAGAATGTTCTTGACACGGACGGAGAATGTACCATCGGTCAAGGTCTTCTGGATGGTATAGGTTCTTTCTGCACCGCCGTTCACTCGGAAACAGAAACCCATTTCGGTGACGGTGGAGAGGTCTCCCTCCACCGTTGCCTTAAAGCCCAGAGCATCCTTGGCAGGATCCAGGCTTACATGGGTAATCTTCAGAGTGGGATCATCATTGCCCTGTTCTGTTGCAAATACGGCAGGCACGAGGCTTACCAGCAATGCCAGGGTCAGAAGCAGAGCCAATACTCTATTCTTCATGTATATTTCCCCCTAAATTATAATTTGTTGCCGTATACTTCCATTTCCCAAATGCTTGCCCAAGCACCACCGGTGGTGGATTCCACGGTCACGCGGATATATCTTGCCTGTGCCTGCTGGCTCACGGTCACATCTACCAGAGCCTGTGCTTCGGGATCGCTGTATACAGACCAGTCGTTGCCATCCACAGAGGTTTCGATCTTAAAGTTCCAATCGGATTTCTGCTCAAAGAAGATATAAACAGCTTCCAGATCGTAAACATCCTTCAGATCGATCATGAGCCACTGGGGCATAGCATCGCTGGTGGCACACCAACGGGTATCCGTATCGCTGTCAAAAGCATGGCTTGCAGGAGAACCATTGGTGCTTGCGGACATTTCCATAGCGGAAACGTCGATTTTCTGCGCATTTTCGCTGACCTGGGCGCCGGTAATGCCCATGGATGCAAAGCAATACTTCAGATAAGAGCCTTCGCTCACCAGCTGACCTGCTTTAATATCAGCCTCGGTGATCTTGGCCATGTACATACGGCCGGTATTGAAGCGGTCATAGTCATAAACCACGTAGAACGTGCCGTTATCCTCGATCACATCGGGATAGCTGACGCCCAGACGGGCATCCAGCAAAAGGGTATAGGGCCAGGTCTTACCACCATCCTCAGACAGGAAGGCGGTCAGATTGTTTCTGCCGTTAAAGTCCTTGTGGTTGATCATCAGCAGCTTGCCGCTACTGGTCTTACCCACATAGATGGCAGAGTTGGGATGGGCGATATTGGATACCTGGGCATTGGTCCAGGTCTTACCGCCGTCATAGGAGAAACTCTCCTTCATATTGCCTTCCAGCTGGCGCAGCAGCATCCACAAGGAGCCGTCATTGCGCTCAACGATAATGGCATTGTTATAAGTAGAACCGGTAACCTCTGCTCTACCCTTCCAGGTCCAGGTTGCGCCCTTGTCGGTGGAAGAATAGACATCGGAATAGTTTCTGTCGATCCAGTCAAAAGCGGTAGTCAGCCATTCTTCATTGGCCTGACCTTGGTTCAGAACGGTGATCTTGCCGTTGCCACGGCCATCAAACAGACGCTGGGGTGCAGACCACTTCAGTTCATCGGTAGGTGCGCCGGGGTTTTCGCAGATGGCAGCCCAAGTGCCCATTTTGCCGTCAAAGCCACCGGTACCGGTGTGCTGAGACCAGGACACCCACAATCTGCCATCTTCCATAGTCCACAACTGGGGCTTGGTCACCTGGGCGGCGGTGTCGGGGTGAACAATGGCTACCGCAGGATCTACCCAAGTAGCGCCATTGTCATCGCTATACAGCAGCACAGCCATGTTGCCGGTGGCAAGCTCCGTTTCACCGCCTGTGAACCATGCGGCCCACAAGCGGTTACCGTTAGGGCCGTCGGTGATGGTCACCACCGGACAGCCCTGCCAGTTACGGGATGCAGGGGTATAGGTATACAGAGAATTCTGTATACCTGTTACCTCAGGATTATTATAGATGTTTGCTGCGGTGGTCACAGAGGGCATTTCGTAATAGTCCTCTGCGGCCAAAGTATCAAAGTAGACCAGGTTGTACTGACCGTAATGGATCACATCACCCACAGCCACTTCCTTCTGGTACAGCTTCTGGGCATAGCCCAGGCTCTTGCCGGGAAGTCCCTTGTTGTTACGGTAAGAACGGTATGCCACAGGGGTAAAACCGTCTGCAATCAAGGCTTCCTCCAATGCCACATAAGTGGCATTGGTATTTTTTACGGGAATCTGCACATACACAGTACCGGCTTCGGTGACAGTACCGGTAGCGCCTTCGTCAAAACCGGAATACAGGAAGCTCTTGCCGTGGAGGGCTTCCAGCTGATCGCCGGAGGCATAGTAGGTTCTGTTGTCAAAGAGACGAACATTCTGCTCGTACTTGCAAGCCTGGGTGGTAGTGCCGTCGGGAGCGATCTTTGCCAGGTTCTCAGACAGCACCAGATCACCGGAGAATACAGGAATTGCCCAAGAGGGCCAGGAAACCGTTTCCCCTGCTGCTACGGTCTTCTTGAACAGCAAGAATTCATTGCTTGCAAAGCTGGAGTGGGAAATGGCGGTAAAGGCAGGTACATCCACCTTGGTAAAGCCATCCGCCTCCAAAATCGCAGCTCTGGTCATAGACACGCCATCTACCTTGGTAGAACCGGTGTTGGTGATCATGTAGACCACACCGCCACGGGTAGCGGTGGCAGAACCTGCACCGTAGTTGCCTACGATGTAGTTCTTGCCTGCCAACCAGTAGGGCATACCGGAAATGGTATAGGTTCTGTCAGCAAATGCCAAAGTGCCGGCTTCCATGTTACCCACGGATGCGCCCTCGGCAGGCTGCAGAATTGCCATGTCGCTGTCTGCGATCTTGTAGCAATCGGCATCCAGATTCAGCTTTTCTTCAGAAGCGATCACCACGCTCCACTGACCCAGCTGCAGAGTCTCACCGGGCTCTACATACTTTTCATAAACCCAGATGTAGGAGGAATTGCCGGAGAAATCGCAGAACTTCCAGCCAGCCATATCCAGCTTGGTGTAGTTCATTTCGTCCAGGGTCTCTGCCTGGGAGTTATCGGTCTTGTAGGCATTGGTCAGCACATAGATATAGCCGGGCTTCTGCACGGTAATATCCACGGTCTCACCTGCCACACCATAGGAAGCCTTCACAAAGGTCTTACCCAGGAATGCTTCGGGCATGCTGGTGAACACATAATCTCTGGTGGTCCAGATGATCTTGCCCAGAGCCACAGTATCCAGCTTCTGACCATTGTTGGTCTTGATCATAGGCTCTTCCACCTTCAGGGTGGGAACGGTGTTATAGAAGGCCTTCAGATCAGAGATATAGTCATAGGTGGTCAGATTGGATTCATGATACTCTGCATAGCAGAACACCATGTGGGTACCGATCAAAGTCGATGCGGTTCTGTAGGGCTTGCTGGCATTGCCGGAGGCATTGTAGTAGAACTTAATATTCAGCTCGTTCTGCAGAGTCTGGTTGGTCTGCATGACCACATCCTGCATGCTGTTGGCACTACTGCCCAGCACCATCTTTGCCACATCTGCGCCACGGGCTTCCATTTCCTTGGCCAGGGCAACACCCTCCGCCTCGGTCAGAGAAACACCGATATGGGCAGACATGAGAACCTCAGCACCCATGTCATGGAACTCCTGGATCAGCGCCTTCTGCTGAGCGATCACATCGGGGTTCATGGACACTTCATTGGGATTTGCGCTTTCAAACACAGTACCAGCCAGGGTTGCACGGGAATCGGCATCGAAGGTATTCATAGGAATATCCACAATGGCAAAACCGGCACGAACGGCCTCCTTCATCAGCTCCACACGGTATTCCCGGTTGCTCTCATCGCCGTAGGCAATGGCCATCACAGGATAGTCGGTGCAATCTGCGATTTTCTTGAAGGACTCGTAGTTGCGATACTGGGAACTCAGAGAGGTCAAATGCACATTGAAAGCGGTTGCGCCGTCAGCCTCCATCTTTGCGATGGCGGCAATGACCTGATCGGGAGTGGAACGCTTCACACTACCGTTGAGCAGAGGTGCTTTCTGGGTGGTGTACTTGGTGGTATCTACCTGGGTATCATCCACCAGCGCATTGCCCTCGGCATCGGTAATGGTCACGGGAACAGCGACGATCATATCGTCCACGATCACGGATGCCGCATAAGCATTGGCGGTGAAGGTGGAAGGTACGGTCACATACTGGCTGGCATCCAGCTGCGCCACATTGCCGTACTTATCAGTACCCAGCACGACCATACCGGTGGGATCAAAGCTTTCACCCAACTGGTAGGTGGTCTTGGTGGGCATCTGAGAAATGGCAATGGAAACAGGAGGCTCAGCAGGCAGCTTCTCGTTAGAACCGAAGATAGGAATGGACCAATAGCTCTTTCTGGTTCTCTCATAGTCGCCAGCCTGGACATCCTTCACATACAGGCCGTAGCCATTTTTGTTGTAGGAGGATGCAGACAGGATATTGCCATACTCCGCAGCCAGATCTACCAGGAAGGTATAGCCTTCCTCGATAAAGTACTGTTTGCGGGTCTCAACGGTGCTGGAGATCAGGAATACCTTACCGCCCTTGGTAACAGTTGCCTGGACAGGGTCGTTCAGATTATCCTGAATCAGATTCTGACCAATCAAGCCCTGGGGCAGATTCTGCAATTTCGCAGGATTGGAGGCATCTGCACCTCTGTCGGTGAAGGGATACACACCGTTATCCACAGCCATCAGCACACCGCCGCTGGCCTCAGTAGGCTCCATAATGGCCAACTGGTGATCGGCAAATACATAACCGCCGATGTTATGGACAGTGGGATCCACAGGCAGCTCAGAAACGGCAACCATGTGCCAGTTGCTGTTGCCGGGAATGGTAATGGTCTCGCCGGCCTTTACGAATCTCTGGTAGATCCAATGATCCACCAGCTTGGTATACTTTGCCAGATAGAATGCGGGGGTTTCAATACGGTCGTACAGATCAATATCCAGCTCATCGGCGATGGAATTGCCGTGACCTCTGTAAGGAGTGATCACATAGATGTAGCCGTCCTTCTTTGCGGTGAAGGAAATATCGGACTTCATCTTGTTCTGAATAAAGCTTACGCCTGTGAATGCCTCAGGCATTTCGTAGAAGGTGTAGGTCTTGTCAGACCAGATCTTGCCGCCCAATTCCATGGTGGCAAGCTGACCTTCTGTGTGCAGGGTCAGCAGAGAATCTGCGCCCTCGGCACGGGTCACAAAGTATTCCTTCAGTTCCATACCGGTGTTGAAGCCAAAGACAGCAATATTGGCTTCACCGGTGATGGCGCTATCCAGATACAGAGCGAACTTGCCGTTCACATACAGGTACAGCTCACCGTCCACCTTCTTCAGACCCAGGGTGACATATTCGCCCTTGCCGGAGAAGTTCATGCCCTCTACGGTTTCGGTCTTAACATCGTTCCAGTTATCCACCCATGTCTCTTCGCTCATGGTGGAGGTCATAACACCCACCTTGGAAGCGGTCTTATTGGTGGTCATGTCCACATAAAAGGACTCACGGGTAGCGTCATCCTGTACCAGAATGCCGAACTTGGGATAACCGTCGTTGTTGTAGATCTCGTTTACATGTACCTTGGTTTCAAAATAGAAATCCTTAACCTCAAAATTCTTGACCCACAGGAACTCGCTCTTGCCGGAATTCACATTCACGGTGCCGACATGGGCGCCCAGATCGCTGGACAGATCCAACTCAGCGGTGGTAAAGAAATTGAACTGAGTTCTCACAGCGCTGATCTCAGCTTCTGCTGCGTCGCCTGTCAGAACGCTGTAATTGCTTGCTGTGAATTCGGTGTTGAAGGAGAACATACCCACAGCACCGGTTTCTGCCTTGAAGCCTGCGTTGTCACGCAGTACCAAAACATCGTTTACATAGAAGTAGTAAGCCTGACCGTCACGAATCAGCTTCAGCTTGATGGTATCGCTGCCGGTAAAGGACATACCGGGCACTTCCACAGCCTTAGCATTTGCCCAATCATCGCCGCTGCCGGTGGGCTGGTATACAACACCAACCTGGGTGGCGGTCATATCGGTCTTCATGTCCACATAGAACTTGACCATTTCAGATGCGCCGTTCACCAGCAGACCGAACTTGGGCCATGCATCGTTATTGAGCACCTGGGACACATTGACCTGAGTCTCGAATACAAATTCATCTGTGATCAGATCATTGATAAAGGTGTACTGGGGAGATGCGCCAAAGAAACGGATGGAGGGATTCTCGCCCTGATCGTTGGAGAAGTCCACACCGTTGGAGGTCTGGTAGTCACCGGCATTACCGAAGAAGCCCGTAGGCTCTTGCTGGAAGATCAGCTGGTACAGATAGTTAGACAGCACCTTGTAGCCCTCTTCGCTCAGATGGATATTGTCGCTGACATAATAGGAAGCAACAGGATTCTTGCCATCTGCGGTGGTCATCAGATCAAACAGGTCAATGCCGGTCACATAGTCCAGGCTTGCAACCAGTTCCTTGGACAGCTTGATAGCATCTTCGATCTTCTTGTTGGTGTATGCGCCGTTTGCATACACAGAGGGGCTGGGATTGATGTAAATATAGTAAATTTCTGCATTGGGGTTATCGGTATGGATCTTCTTCAACAGAGTTTCCAGATTTGCGGCAAACTCCTGGCCATTGTCGCCCCAAACATTGACGTCATTGTAGCCAATGTTGATGATGATGCGCTCTGCACCGAAGGGCTTTACCAGCTGATCGTAAGCCAGCAGCCAATCCCGGATGGCAGAACCGCCGATACCCACATTGTAGCCGTTTTCATACTTGGTCAGACCGGTCTGGCTTTCCCAAGTGCTCCAGAAATCCATGTAGGAGTCACCGAAAATCAGCGTGCCGCCCTTGCCGGTGCAACCGTGCTCGGTGATGTACTCATTGTACAGGCTCTCTATGCGGCTCTGGAAGCGGCTGACATAATCGGCCTCTTCCTTGGTTGCCAGGTAAGCCTGGGCATCTGCGCTGGAGGCAAACACCTGGGCATCCAGGTCAGAAACCAGAGCAGTTGCCACATTGGAAGCACCAAAGCCGGGGGTACTTGCGCTCATGACTGCACGGCTGCTGACATAGCAGATCTTGTCGTCGATCAGCAGAGTGATCTGACCGCCGTCTACCACCATTTCCAGATCCAGCTCGTTGCGGCTGCCGTTGACCTCATGATGGCCGATCAGACGCCAATCGTTCCATGCGCCCTCGTTCAGACGGGACATGGTGAAGATCTGGTAGGCATTCTCCCCTACCTTCTCCAGGGCGATCACATAGCCGTTCTGGTCGTCAGCAGTTGCCAGAATACGAGCCTGTCCCCAGGTATTGGCATTGGTCAGAGACAGGGTTGCCTTCACACGGTAGCTGGCGGCACGAATCACTTCTGCATCCACAGCCACGGCGTCCACCATAGTATCGGTGTAGCTATTGGTAGTCAGGCTGTACTTACCAGCATCAATTTCAATAAAGTAATCCGTAGTCAAGCTGACGCCTTCCGTATCTTCCACAGGCTGATCCTTGACCTCTACAAACAGTTCGGGGATTGCATTGTAGAATTCACGCAGATCCTTTGCGTAATCATACACATAGGCATTGATCTCATGATAGGGTGCGCAGCAGAACACAACCTGTGTACCCATCAGACCGGCAGCGGTACGGAAAGGACGGCTGGCTGCACCGGCGCAGTTATAGAAGAAGGGAACATTCAGCTCCTGCTGCAGGGTCATATTGGTCTGCAGCGTATCTTCCAGATTTGCGGTGCTTGCCAAAACGATCTTGGCAAAATCAGCGCCACGGTTTTCCATTTCCTTTGCCAGGGCAACACCCTGGGTTTCATTCAGAGCAACACCCACATGGGCAGACATGAGAATCTCCAGATCGGGATTCATCTGACGCAGTTCTGCCATAAAGGCCTGCTGCTGAGCGATCACATCTGCATCCATGGACACTTCCTTAGGTGCAGCTGCTGCGAAGATGGTCTTACTATAGCTGGTCTTGCAGGCATCATAGGAAACGCTGAAGGTATCCATGGGGATATCCACTGCATCGAAGCCAGCCTGTACGGCCATGCGCCACAGATCCAGGCGCATTTCCAGATTGCTGTAATCACCGTAGGCCAGCGCCATCACAGGATACTCGGTGCAATCGGCGATCCGCTTCAGATTTTCCACAGTACGCTCAGACTCTGCCAAAGTGGTCAAATACACAATGAAGCCGGTTGCTCCGTCTGCCTCTTCCTTACGGATGGTGGCTACGGCCTCGGCCACAGTGCCCATAGAAATACTACCGGTCACAATGGGAGCCTTCTGTGTGGTAAAGCCGGACATATCTGCCGGTGTATAGTCGGTCAGATCCTTGCCCTCTGCATCGGTAACGATCACGGGAATGGCGCAGATCTTGTCATTGACGATCACGGAAACTGCAGGTACGTCTGCAGACAGCACGCTGGGAGCTACCAGATACTCGTCGCTTTCCAGCACGATCTTGTTGCCCTTAGCGTCGATGCCGCTGACCACCAAACCGGTTGCATCAAAGCTTTCGCCCAGCTTGTAGGTGGTCTTGGTGGGCATTTGGGTAATTTCAATATCGGTGATACCCGCTACAGGCTCATGGGGCAGCTGCTTATCGCAGTAGAACAGCGGTACACCCCAACGACCCCAAGTAACGGTCTCGCCTTCGGTCACATCCTTTTCGTACAGCGCAAAGCCCATGGCAGCAAAGTTGCCGCCACCCAGACCTGCACCGCCCCAAGGCTCAAAGTCCAGATCCATTACATGGCTAAAGCCTACGTCCAGATACTTCTGTCCGTTGGCTGCATTTCTGCCGATCAGATACAGCTTACCGGCCTTGGTAACGGTAGCCGTCGCACCATTCAGAGGAGCGCGGAGATAGCTCATACCAGCCATCCAATAAGGAATGGTATGGTAGTAATAGGTTGCTTCGTTGGAGAAGATCTGCTGCTTCAGCTCCACAGGCAGAGCATCATAGCTGTCAGATTCGATCACTGCCAACTGATCCTTGGCAACGGTCACGCCATTGCCGGTCAGATCCAGCTTGGTCTCAGAGCCAATGAGAACACCCCACCAAGCACCCAGCTGAATCCGCTCACCGGCGGACACCTTCAGTTCATACACCCAGGTATGGATCTTGCTATTGTAATCGGCAAAGGTCCACTGGGGAATTTCCAGACGCTTAAAGCCATACTTGTCCAGATCCTTGGCAAAATGGCTGTCATTCCGGGGAGCGGTCACCACATACAGATAACCATTGCGGCCCACGGTCACATCCACACCGCTGTTGATGCTGCCGTAGATGTAGGACTGACCCAACAGCTGCTGGGGCATGCTGATGAAGGTGTAGGGCTTATCTTCATCTGTCCAGATCTTTTCACCGATGGCTACGGTCTTCAAGGTGTTGCCATCATTGGGAATCAGCAGATCGTTCAGGTTGATCCGCTGGGCAGATACCACCACCACAGACCAGCTGGGGTCAATGATCAAGGTCTCACCGGGATTTACCTTCCGCTCAAATACCAGAGTATCGATGGGATTGTTGTAGTTTGCAAAGCACCAATCCGATGCAATGTTTACCTGGGTATAACCGGAGCCTTCTGCCAGAATATTATCCGGGAAGTTGCTATGGCTGGTCAAAGGGGTCATCACATACAGATAGCCACTTTGCACCACGGTCATGTCGATTCTGGTGGCGATCTTTCCAAACACGTAGGATTGACCAACCAGGGCATCCGGCACTTCCACAAAGGTGTAGCCTCTGCCGTTCCATACCTTGCCGCCCAGTTCCAGGGTTTCGATGGTATAGCTGTCACTTTCCGCCAGAATCTGATTTCTCTGCTGGTTAAAGGCCTCTGCATCGGCCTTTGCCTGGGTCAGCGCATTGGCATATTCGCTATTGTTGGCCTCTACCGTATAATCGGTCAAGGTCAGCTCTGTGCCGAAGCTAAAGAAACCGGCTACGCCGTTTTCATCGGTCAAGTCGTTGCCAGCCAGCATCATGGTGCCATTTACATAGAAATAGTAATTGACGCCGTCACGAACCAGCTTCAAGTCCACGGTCTCGGTCTTCAGATCCAAGGGAGAATACAGAGAATTTACTGCTGCATAAGCCCAATCATCATTCTTGCCGGTGTTCTGGTGGACAGCGCCCACCTGGGACACCTGCTGAGCCGGTGTCATATCCAGGTAGAACTTTACCATTTCCGTCTCACCGTTAACCAGCATACCGAACTTGGGATAACCCTCATTTTCGATCACGCTGTTCACCTGAACAGTCGCCTCAAAGCTAAAGTTCTGGGTCTGCAGATCCTTGATGTAGGTATACAGGGGGGTTGCCTTGTGGGCATCCATCACCAGGCTGGGGTTCTGGCCACAATCGGTGGACAGATCGATCACGCTGCTGGTGTTGAACTTACCTGCATTGCCGAAGAAGCTGCCGAAAATGTTCTCCAAGCTCCACAGCTTGGTCTGCTCCTCGTACTGATAGCACAGGGTTTTCACAGCTTCTTTTTGGGTGTTGCTGTAGCCGGCGGTGTACCAGGCATTGTTCACTGCCTGCAAAGCCTGCTTCATGGAAGTGGTCTGCCATTCGGTCTGAATGGTTTCACCATTCACGACCACGAAAGCATAGGCTTCCAGATTGGCTTCACCGCCACCGGCAGCCAGGATGTTCTTGACACGAATGGAGAAAGTACCATCGGTCAAGGTCTTCTGGATGGTATAGGTTCTTTCTGCGCCGCCGTTCACTCGGAAACAGAAACCCATTTCGGTGACGGTGGAGAGGTCTCCCTCCACCGTTGCCTTAAAGCCCAGAGCATCCTTGGAAGGATCCAGGCTTACATGGGTAATCTTCAGAGTGGTATCGGCATTGCCCTGTTCCGTTGCAAATGCGGCAGGCACGAGGCTTACCAGCATTGCCAGGGTCAGAAGGAGAGCTAAAACTCTTGTCTTCATTTGCGTTACCTCCCAAAATTAGTTTTTCTCGGACAAATATGCGTTGGCTGCCTGCTGATCTGCAAAAATCTCCACAGACAGATTTTCCACGATGGTAGTCGCCGTGTTGTATCCGGTGAATTTCACGGTACTTTCCGTCATAGGTACACGGGTCTTGGTGTAAACGATCTGATTGTCGATCAGGAAGGTCAGCTTGTTGCCAATGACCAGCACCTCAAAGTCTATGCTGTTTCGGTAGGCATTCACATCCTGGTGCATAATCAGTTCCCATGCATCCCAGCCGTTTTGGTTGGCCTTGGACATGGTAAAGATCTGATACTTACCGGTGTTGGTCTTTTCCAAAGCAATGAAATACTCATTCTTGGCATCACTGCAGACCAGGATTCTGGCCTGTCCCCAATCGCCGGCGTTTGTAAGCGTCAGTTTACCCTTCACGCTGTAATACTTGGCTCGCAGAACCTGTCCGCCCTGGGTCAGGTCGTCCACCTTGTGTTCAGCATTGGAATTGGTGGTCAGCGTAAACTTTCCGTTGCCTTGATCGGCAAACCAGTTGCAGGTCAGACTCAGCTTGGTCAGCAGAGCCGCTGCATCCTTGGCTTCTGCGATCTGGCCGTCTGCATCCGCACCGGTAAGCACATGGTTCTTACTTGCGGTCAGTACCGTGTTGAAGGAGAAGATACCCACAGCACCCTGGGCATCCTTAAAGCCATTTTCGTTGTACATGACCAGCGTATCATTGACATACATATAATATGCGCTGCCATCACGAATCAGCTTCAACTTGACGGTATTGCTACCGGCAAAGGACATACCCGGTACTTCGTAGGATTTAGAGCCTGCCCAATCGTCACCGCCGCCGGTGGGCTGATACACAACGCCAATCTTGGTTGCGGTCATCTGGGGAGTCATATCCACGAAGAACTTGACCATTTCGCTGCTGCCGTTGACCAGCAGACCAAACTTAGGCCATGCATCGTTGTTCAGAACGCTTTGCACATTCACTTCGGTCTCGAAGCAGTACTGATCACCATAAACACCGTGTACATAGGCATACTGGGGTGCGCCGCCAAAGATCTGGACGCTGGGATTTCCGCCCTGGTCTGCAGACAGATCCACACCGTTGCTGGTGGTATATCCGCCGGCTGCACCGAAGGTCTCGCCACGGAAAATCAGATCATACAGCTGTTCGGAGAGCACCTTGTAGCCCTCTTCACTCAGATGGATATTGTCGCTGACATAATAGGAAGCAACAGGATTCTTACCATCTTCCGTAGTCATCCGATCAAACAGATCCACACCGGTCACATAATCAAGACCGGCAACCAGCTGCTTGGACAGCTTGATAGCCTCTTCGATCTTCTGGTTGGTGTATGCACCGTTTGCATACACAGAGGGGCTGGGATTGATGAAAATGTAGTAAATTTCCGTCTCGGGGAAGTCTGCATGGATCTTTTCGAACAGGGTCTTCAGATTTGCCGCAAACTCCTGGCCATTGTCGCCCCAAACATTGACATCATTGTAGCCAATGTTGATGATCATGCGATCTGCGCCAAAGGGCTTCACCAGCTGATCGTAAGCCAGCAGCCAATCCCGGATAGCAGATCCGCCAATGCCCACATTGTAACCGTTCACATACTTGGCAAGGCCGGTCTGGCTTTCCCAAGCACCCCAGAAATCCATGTAGGAGTCACCCAGAATCAGCGTGCCACCCTTACCCGTGCAGCCATGCTCGGTGATGTACTCATTGTACAGGCTATCCATGCGGCTCTGGAAGCGGCTGATATAGTCAGCCTGGCGCTTGGTTGCCACATAGGCCTTCGTCTCTGCGCCATTGGCGAAGGTTTGCAAGGACAGAGCCTCCACCTTGGTCGTACCCACATTATAGCCGGTGAATTTCACCGTACTCTGGGTCATGGGCACACGGTCAGAGGTGTAGCAAATGGCATTATCCACCAGGAAATACAAGGTATCTTGATCTACGATCACCTCGAAATCCAGGGAATTGTTGTTGCCGTTGACCTCTCCATGGGCAATGAGCCGCCAATCATTCCAATTGTCCTCGTTGGCCTTGGACATGGTAAAGATCTGGTAGTTTTCCTCACCGATTTTTTCCAAGGCGATAAAGTACTCGTTCTTAGGATCGGAAGAAATGAGGATTCTGGCCTGTCCCCACATATCCGCATTGGACAGGGACAGCTTACCCTTTAAGCTATAGTAGCTCTCACGCATGACCTTACCGGCGGAAACCACATCATCCACCAGATGCTGAGCATCGGAATCCGTTGCCAGCAGGTATGCGCCATTCAGAGTCTTGGTAAAGTAATTCTGGGTCAGGGATGCGCCACTAAATACCACAGCATCTGCCTTGGCCTTGCTCAGCAGACCGTCGTACATCGTTCCGGTCTTGACCAGCTTGTAGTTAGTGACCTTCAAGGATGTACCAAAGGAGAAAATACCCATGGCACTATTCACAGCAGACAGGTCGTTGCTGGTGGCAACCAGCACACCATCCACATAGAAATAGTAAGTCGCACCGTTTCTGAGCAGTCCCAGGGTGACCTTCTTGGCATTCAGATCCAGCTTCTGGGTCAAACTCCAGGTGGACTGACCTGCCCAATCATCGCCCTTGCCATTTTTCTGGTGGACCGCGCCTACGCCGCCAACCAGCTTATCGGTGGTCATATCCAAGTAGATCTTGACCATTTCCTTACCGTCATTGGTCATCAGACCGAACTTGGGATACTTTTCATCACCACGGATGCCGGTAACCTGTGCGGTCAGTTCCAAATAGAACTGCTTGGCGGTGGTATCCTTCACATAGGCATACAAGGGTGTACCCTTCTGGGCATCCATCACCAGGTAGGGATTGGTACCGCTGTCGGTCTTCATATTCAGCACATCGCTGGAGTGACAATCCCGGGCACTGCCGAAGAATGTACCCTGGGGATATACCTTGGGTGCTTCTGCCGGCGCTTTCACATCCGGCAAGCCAAAGCGTGCCACGATATACAGATCCTCACCGGGCATCACCAGTTTGGGATCACAGGGCTTGCCATTGGCGGTCAGGCTCACCAGCTCATAGCCCTTATCGGGGGTCAAGGTCAAGGTGACGGTCTGACCGGCCTGGGCTTCGGTGGTGCTCAGCGTCACCAAGCCGTTGGCGGTGGGCAGCACCTGGATCTTATATGTGCCGGTCTGCTGGGAGGGTGTGGTAGTTTCGGCGGCTACATTCTTCAGAATGAATCGCTGTGCCATATCCGTGGGGAAATGACCCTTGAAATACCACCAGGGATCTCCCCGGAATTTCATTTTAGGATCGGTGATCTGAGAGGGATTGCTGTAATCCTTGTCACAGGTCTTGAAAGCAAAGCCCACAGCCGCATCGCCGCTGCCGATCACTTCACGGGGTACGAAGGCCTCCATAACGGTGGTGAACGTACCGGTCACCAGATCCTCGGTGGTGACCATGGATTTTACCATGTAGCCGCTGTCACCAAACGCGGTGGCGGCAAAATGGGTATCGTTGATCCAGAATTCTGCATTGGTGTTGTAATACCACACACCACGCTCGTCCTGACCCTCGTTCCACATATAAACCTTGGGCTGGTAGCCGTGCTTGACCTCATAGGCCAGGTAAATACCCGCAGGTGTCTGGTAACCGTAGACGGTCATGGCATTGCCGCTGACGCTGTCGGTTTCCGTAGCCAGCTGGGTCTTGGCTGCCCAATCTCCCAGATCGCCGTCGATGGCGATCTCCGGCTGGTAATTTGCCATGTAATACTGCACCAGCTGCTTATCGGTCTGATAAGCATTGACCGTAATGTCTGCGGTGGTGTTAAAGAAGAACAAACCGGGAATGGAGCCGTCCTGCAGACCCTTCACATCCACATCGGACATGACCATTCTGCCGTTGACCAGCATGACGATCTGGTTTTCGTAGCGGATCAGCTCCAGGTTGATGGTGCCGTCTCCGTCCAGACCCACACAAGAACGTGTGCCGAAGGTCTTACTGGAGCCGTTCTCCCAGCCCCAGGCTGTACCGATAAATTCGGTGGTATGGGCGGTGACACGGCCGATGCCGTTGACGTTGCCGCCGGCATAGTCCACATAGTAAGCCAGCAAGCTATCCAGGGACTTGGACACCACACCGAATTTGGGGTAGCGGTCGCCGTTGAGGATATCGCCTACCTTGACATCCACATTCACATAGTAGGCATCGCTCACTTCGTCATCGAAGTAATAGAACTGGTTAGAGCCACCGGTCTGGGTGATTTGGTTGTCCTGTACCCGGAAACCGTCGGTCATCACCGTCTGACCCTGGGCATCAATGCGATACCAGGAAGTGGGATCCTGGAAGGAAGAACCCACCATCAAGGTCCAGGTGGTTCTGCCGGATGCGTCAAAGTCCTTTCTGGTATTGAAAGAAGGTGCGCAAATCAAGCTTTCCGGCTTTTCGGTCATATTCAATGCGCTGTAGGGCACATAGGCCTCCACATCGTAGCCGGTACACTCAGAGCTGTTCAGCTGGCCATAGATATGCACCTTGCTGACGCTTTCGATGTAGGTGCGCATATACTGGTAATTCTCGGTGGAATTCACACCGATCCAGCCTTCAATAGAGCCATCCAGACCGTAGCGCAGCTGCACCACGTTGGCGTTGAGCTTATCGCTGCCGCCCTTGCCCAGTTGGATCTCCACAGAGGAGTTCTGGAAGATGGCATGCTCGGGATTCACAAATACGTTGGTATCATTGCTATGGAAGCCAAAGAAGATACCATCTTCTGCCATCTTGGAGTACATGGTCATGGTCACACCGTTGGTATCGGCAAAGGAGATCTTGTCGCCCTTGTATTCCTCGGGGTTCACCACACCGTCAAATTCCACCGTATCGTCTGCCGGGGCTTCCATATTCCAGCTGGTGTCGCTTTGAATATCGGGAAGTTCCTGACGATCCTGGCGTCTTGCCATCACTGCGATTTCAGACACGGCATACTTTTCACCGGCATCGGGCATAGAGATCTCAATGGAGGTGACCTTGACAGGATCAAAGGTAATAGCCACGCTGCCGCCGGGAATCACATAGCCTTCCTCGGTATAGTAGCTGTCCCAATCAAAATCCATATCCTTGAACAGCGCGCTGCCGCCGTCTGCCAGGTGCAGGCGAATGGATTCAATATTACTAAAGAGGTAATCGTATTCGTAGCTGTTGTACACAGCAATACCGGAAATGGTCTTGGCCTGTTTAAATTCCAGTTCGATGGTGGTATCGTCGTCGAACACCACATCCTCCACCAGACTATTGTCACGGTGAGAGATCAGACCGTCGGTCAAAGCGCTGGCCTTGCCCTTGGCAATGCTATCTGCGCTAACCTTAGCCTCATCCGCCACATTTTCATACAAATAGGTGGTCAGAGGCATCAAAGCCGCAGAAGGACCGTTGGCCACAGGCACTAACAGACCGTCGCTGTTTTCTACCCAGTTCAGTTCGTCCATGGCAATACCACGCTTGGAGTTGCCGTTCACACGATCCAGGTGGGCATGGTAAACAATATAGTCCTGGCCGTCACGATTCACCACAGAGCAGTGACCTGTGCCGGATGCCCAGGTCCAATGGCTGTCTGCGTAGAGCAGGAAGCCGCCCTCTTTCTGGGTCAGCTTGCGGAAAGGACCTTCCGGGCTGTCGCCCACCGCCACACGGACACAGTAGGTCTTTTGGTAGTAGGCATTGGCAGAGAACAGCAGATAATACTTGCCGGACTGCTCATTATAAATCACATAGGGTGCTTCGTTGGTGCTACCCTCATTGAGAGTGGTATTCTCCATGCCGTCCAGTTCCAGGCAGTTGGGAGAGGTCAATGCCTGGATGTTGGTGTAATCCGGCATGTAATCATCCTGCAATGCCATCACATAGATGTTAGACTGGGAAATGGCCTGCTGTTTGCTGAGGTCATGGCAGAAATACACATACTTCTTGCCACTCACAGGGTCAATGAAGGGATTCATATCAATGACCTTCATGTAGCCATTGGACTCGGTCTCATACAGCGGATGGGCAGGATCCATTTTGGAGAAGTCGAACACAGGCTCATAGGCCATGATCTTCTGCTTCTCGTCGATCACCACAGGCTCTTTGCCCATATACTTGTTATACTGGACGAAAGGACCTGCCGGGGATTCAGACACCGCAATATCGCCAAAGAAATACAGATCCGATTCGAAGCTGGTATCGTAGCGGTTGGCGGTGTAGAACATA
The DNA here is from genome assembly GCA_017549125.1 of Oscillospiraceae bacterium. GTDB lineage: Bacteria > Bacillota > Clostridia > Oscillospirales > Oscillospiraceae > Faecousia. Next base: position 50,348 of record JAFYVL010000079.1, read on the forward strand.
TAGTAGAGCTTGGTCTCGGCATCATAGATGACTTCGGGAGCCCAATAATTGGAGAAGGCATAGGAGACCGTGGTGTAACCGGTGGCCTCATCGTATGCGCCGCCGGAGCGCAAAGCCACACCGGCGCAGACCCACTCCACCAGGTCACGGGACTTATATGCCAGGAAGCCGGCACCGTGCAGGTCGTCAGAGGTAATATACATATAGTAATAACCTGCGTCCTCACCCTCCGAGATGTAAATTACATCCGGGTCAGCGCCAACTGTCAGCAGTTCGTTCTTATAGAAGATATCTCCGCTGGAAGCTATGTATTTCTGTGACTCCTGATTCAGCAGAAGCCAAATGCCCACTACCACAGCCGCAAGCAACAATACCACCGCAGGAATGATCCATATAAGCTTTTTCTTTTTCATTAGCCTTTCTCGCCTCCTGCTGTAATACCTTCAATGAAATATTTCTGTACAAATACGTAAATCATAACTGTGGGGATGATCGCCACCACATTGGCCGCCAGAATGCTGGGCCAATCGCCGGAATAGCGGTCAGAGAACACGGAAACAGCGATCTGCAGGGTCTGATAATCAGACTTTAAGTAGATCAGCGGTCCAAAGTAGTCGTTATAACCTGCCACGAAGCCCAAAATACCCTGGGACAGCAATGCAGGCTTGACCAAAGGCAACACGATCTTCACGAAACAGCCAAAGGGACCCATGCCGTCCAGACGGCTGGCTTCGATGACGGAATCGGGAATGGAGAAGATGGCCTGGCGCATAAAGAACACACAGGCAGCTGCGCCAAACATACCGGGAATCATCAGCGGTACATAAGGTGCGGTCATGGTAATGCCCAGATAGTCCCAAATGATATAGGAAGGCACTAAGGTCACAATGCCGGGAACCATCATGGTTGCGATCAAAAGACCGAACATCACATTTTTGCCACGGAAACGCATTTTGGCAAAGGCATAGGCAGCCAGGGTGGACACCAACAGACCCAGTACCGTGGGCGGAATGATGATCCACATGGTGTTGACGAAGCCTTCCAAAATGGAGGTGGAGGATGCTACCTTCTCAAAGGCATTGACATAGCCCTTCAGGGTCATGCCCAGCTTCGGCCACCAGGTAAAGCTGCCGATGGTCTCCTCTTTATGCTTCAAAGAGGAAATCAGCATAATGGCAAAAGGAACAAGCACAAACAGCGCAAAGAGAATGAGACCCGAGTAAATTATAATTTTCCGCAGGATCTCTTTTCTTTTTCTTGCTTTAATCATAATTCACCCACTTTCTCTGGAGCTTGAAGTTCACAAGCGTCACAGCACTAATCAGAACCGCAATGATCCAGCCCATGGCAGATGCCACACCCAGATCAGAGCCACCGGAAGCATTAAACAGCTTGCGGTACAGGTAGAATACCACGGTCAGACCCTGGTAGCCGGGGCCGCCGTCGCTGGTCATGATCTGGAATCTGGTAAATTCCTGCAAAGAACCGATCAGACCGATGATAAGCAAGTAAAAAATGGTGGGAGAGATCAAAGGAAGCGTGATCTTGAAGAACCGTCTGATCTCACCTGCGCCATCCATTTCTGCCGCCTCATGGAGTTCTCTGGGCACAGCCAGCAGAGCCGCTGTGAGCAGAATGATATTAAAGCCCATGGAACTCCAAACCAGCAGAATGAACATGGCGGTACGGTAGTAATCCTCGCTGCCCAGCCAATCGATGGGTTCTTTAATCCAGCCCCACTCCATGAGCGTGGTGTTGAGCATACCGTAGTTGTAGTCGTAGATCCACTTCCACATGAAGGTAATGGCCACCATGGAGCAGACGTAAGGCACAAAATAGACAGCCTTAAAGCCCTTTGCGCCACGGACATTGGTGGCGATCAATGCGCTGACGATCACCGACAGCACCAAGGCCGTCACCGTGGCCAGCAACACAAAGGCTGTGTTGCCCAGAGATTGGTAGAACAGATCGTCCTTGAAAATCTCTTTAAAGTTCTCAAAGCCCACATATTCGGCGGTCTGGATCCGCAAGCCCTTGAAAGAGTTAAAACTCAAATAGAAGGACACGATCAGCGGCAGCAAGCCGAATATACAGAAGCCAAGCAAGGGAATGTTCGCAAAGACAATGCCTTGCACTTCCTCCTTGCGCAGTCTGTGTTTCTTTCTCATAAGTAAAAGCCTCCCTATTCAGAAAACATAAGCTATAACATCTGGCCAAAGCCTCTATGGGCTGAAATTTTCAGCCCATAGAGCCGCCGGTCAGTATCAGAATCCCCGTGTAGGGGTCGATGACCACATCGACCCACAAAACACGACGGTCATGGTTGGGACGGTGTGGTCACCGTCCCCTACCCTGTCACCGGATAGCATTATCCTTTATAATTTGTGTACTTATTCAGCTTCTTCTGGGTAGCATCTGCGTACTTTTCGAACATTTCGTCCACAGTTGCCTTGTTCTCACGAACGGTGTAGTTGAGGTAGTTTGCCCAATCGTCGATCCATGCGGAATTGGTCAGACTCCACCAGTCACCGGGACGCTGCACACCGGCAGCCTCGATGAACACGATGGAATTCTTGGGATCCTGGTCGGGCTGCAGGAAAATCTCGCTATTGGCCAGAGCCTTCTGGTTGGGGATCGCAAAACCGGCTTCTGCCTGTGCCTTCTGACCCTCTTCACCGGCCACGAACTTCAAGAACTCGAAAGCGGCCTGCTTGTTATCAGAGCCCTCGGCAATGGCCAGACCCATAGAACCGGAGTGACCGCCGGCTACACCGTGAACGGTGACGTTGCCATTGGCATCATACTCCTTGTATACGGGCAGAGGTGCTACGTTCCAGGAGCCTTCGCCCCACTTGCCAGACTTGGACATATTCTGACGGAGGGTGGGAACTTCCCAACGGCCATCTACGAACATACCGAACTTACCGGAAACGAAATAGTCCTCCGCATCGGCAGTACCCAGGGAGTTTGCGCCCATGGAAACGCCGTAGCCCAGCTGCTTGGTGCCGTCGCTGCGCGTACCAACCACAGAACCTTCCTTAGCGGTCAGCGCAACGAACTCCAGGAATGCGTCATACATGCTGGGCAGCTCGTTCAGACTTGCCTTGTCGGTGATGGCAGCCTTGTCCACATAGGAAATCACCTGACCTGCGGTATAAGTCGTGCCATTGATGGTAACAGACTCCACATCGTCCTTAACAATGTAGTTCTTGGAGGTATCGTTCAAGGTAAACTTGTAGTAGCCCTCGGGCATATACTCCACCACGTCGCCGCCTACAGACCAGCCGTATGCGTACCACCACTCGTTGTAGTAGCCGTAGTCACAGCCGTCGATCTTCTGCATTTCCTTTGCCAGCTCGATGATCTCAGACCAGTTCATGGCGATCCGGTTATTGAACACACGGTTTGCAGAGTCGTAACCCTTTGCGGTGTAAGCAGTACCGTTGGTAGCATTGTAAGCCTCCAGCTCGTTCTCGGGAACGGAGATCTCGGTGATCTGCAGCTGCTTCAGGTAAGCTGCATTGTAATACAGAACGGTAGGACCGATATCCTTAGGCAGCGCCCACAGGGGAGCATCTGCGGTGGAGGTTGCGGTCTTGGGATCGAAGCGGTAACGGGAGATAGCGTTTTCCCAGATCTCGCCGCCGGCATTGGCAAAGTCGAAATCGGTGTACTTGCCGTTGTCCAGCTGTACCAGGTACTCTGCCTCAGCCCAGGACTTTACGTACTTATCTTCCACATAGACAATATCCGGGGTGTGGTTACCGGACAGAGCCAGCGCAGCGTCGCTGGAATAGGAGGAAGAAGCCTTCTGCACATACTTGACAGTGATGTTCTTCTCCTTGCCTACGGTCTCATTGAAACGGTTGGTGATCTCCTGGAACACCTCAGCTTCCACAGCATCGCCCCAGCCCCAGAACTGCAGGGTGGTCTTGCCGTTGGAAGGCTTGCCACCGGCAACGCTGCAGGCAGTCATGCCCAGCAGAGAAACCAGTGCCAGTACAAACGCAATGATTCTTGTGAATTTCATAACTTTTCCTCCTAGTGTTTTATAAGATAACTTTCAATGTGCCATCTTCCAGAACCGCATCGCAGATCACAGCCTTGCGGTCGGGAGACGGTGCATTTGGATCTGTATGAATGTGGAAAGCGATCTTCAGCTTTCCATCCCGATCCCAGAAGAATGCGTTGTGTCCGGGACCGGAAAAATCCTTGGACTTGTCGGGGTCACATACCACAATAGGCGCATCCGCCTTGGTAAACGGACCAAAGGGATTTTCTGCCTTGGCCAGGCAAATGCAGTAATCGCTGGTGTGGTAGCAGTTGGCAGAATAGGTCATGTAGTAGAACCCATCCTTTTTCAGCACATACGGGCCTTCGTTCCAGGCCTGGTCGCCCAGGATCACAAAGTCATAGTCCTCGCTAGGTCCAAACAAGGTCACAGGCTCGCTGACAATGTTGAGCAGATCGTCGCTGAGCTTGCACACGCACATCTGAGACACACGCAAGGTGGGGGTGATGTAGTTTTCAGAGCAGTCCTTGGAGAAATAGAAATAGGGCTGACCGTCATCATCAATAAATACATGGCCGTCGATCACCGCATAGCCGGGATCAAACATAGGGCCCTTATGTACATCCGTAAAAGGTCCTTCGGGGCTGTCGCTGACCGCAACACCCAGGCGCAAAGAGCCATCGCTTTTTCTGCGGGCGGTATAGTGCATCACATACTTGCCCTTGTGGAAAATCACTTCCGGTGCCCAATAGTCCTGGCAAGTCCAGCTGCCGGACAGATCCAGACAAGCACCCAGATCCTCCCAGTTTTCCATGTCCTCAGACTTCCAAACCTTGAAGCCATCCATCACAAAACTGGTAGCGTACATGTAATAAAAGTCACCGGCTCTGACAACGAACGGATCTCCGATACCGGTCACATTTGTTCGAATCATGACAATATCCTCCTAGCATTAGATTCCTATTATAGTTATACTCCTTTTTTTACGCTTTTACAATAGAAATTCGTTTCACATTCGTGAGGAAAAGTTTCAATTTTTTCATTTATTCGCCCCATTTCTATTGACAATCGTTTAAAATTGGTATAAATTCGTATTAGCAACAAGGGAGGAGACAACGAAATGGAAAAATATACCACCTTTGACCATATCCGTAAAAAGGATATTGCCAGCTTTACAGGCCTGGAAAACGAAGTGCTGACCTATATTTATCACAGCCCCCAGAAAGTCCCTCTGTCCATTGAATGCTTTGGTATCACCTACCCCAACCCCAATTTCCATATCAAGCGAACGGATGCCACCTATTTCATTTTGGAATACATCATGTCCGGAAAGGGCTATTTGGTGGTGGACGGACAATGCCACGAACTGAAGGCTAACGACGTATATTTGCTCGAACCCGGTTCTGCCCACGAATACTATGCCGACAAACATGACCCCTTCAAAAAGATCTGGGTCAATTTCAAAAGCGACGTATTTTTTAATATCCTCAACGAATACGGCCTAAAGCAGACCTATGTGTTCCATGATACAGATATTCTGCAGGAAATGAGCCGGATCATCGAATTGGAAAAAGTCTCCGTTTATAACGATCAGATCTATAAATCCGCCAGCAAATACCTGTTTGAGATCTTTATGAAGCTGGCAGAAAAGAACCAGGACAACACCCAGAGTTCTTCCATTGCCCAGCAGATCCTGGCAGAATTGGACAAGGCCATCGACTCCTCCGTTTCCATTGACGATATTTGCAACGCGCTGTTTATATCCCGATCCAAAATGATACGGGAGTTCAAAAAGCATTACCACCAGACCCCCCATGCCTATCTGTTGGGTCGAAAGATCGGATTCGCCAAAATGCTGCTTCAGGAAACCACCCACTCTATCCGATCCATCGCCAACCACCTGGGTTTTTCAGACGAACACTATTTCGCCAATGTTTTCAAGCAAAAAACCGGCTTGTCCCCCAGCCAATACCGCAAATCCCGCAGTAATATTGTATAAAACAAACTCCCCTGACCGCGTGAACTGAACCAGTAAAACTGGACAATAGACAAAATCCCCCCTGATGTAGGATAATAACATCAGGGGGGATTTACTATGAACAAACGAAGATACACAAAGATACAAGCGTTACTTCC
>JAFYVL010000080.1 GCA_017549125.1 Oscillospiraceae bacterium
AAGCGGAAAATTTGAATTTGGAGGAGGTGGGGTGTAAACCGGTCAAAATTTCCGGTTTGGTGGAGTGAAATCCACGAAAAAACCCCGAAATTGGTTTCCATAACAAATAGGAAACCCCTGTTGACGGAAGGTTACATAATTCGTCGTATTATGTAAACAAATGTAACCAAATCCACCATATATCGTGTTGAAACAAGGGGGTGTTGGGTATATTTGGTAGTCTGGGTTAACATAATATTTTTGCATAATTATGCAAAAAGTTATGGAAATGCCACCAAAAACCGAAAAAGCTTGACTTTTTCGTAAAATTTGTTATAATGGGCATACGGTTTATTAGAAACCGAGAAAAGATTACAAATTGATACCACTAAATCTTGTGGTTTTTCTTGCTGAAAGGAGGTCGATTCCGATGCAGATTGTAAGCTGGTTCAAAGGCTGTGTGAAGTCCCGAATTTTTCGGGTGCTGGCACTGCTTCTTCCCGTGGTTTTGGTTGCTTTGTCCATGAGCCGTAATGTTCGAGCAAAGAATACTTATGTCATTACGGATGGCGATCAAGTGATTACATATAGCAGCTATGCCACCGATCCGGAGGATGTTTTGAACGAGGCCGGTTTTGCGCTCAAGGATCTGGATTTGTATACTACCAGCCAGACAGACGGTATTTCTGAGATCACCGTGCAGCGCAGCCAGCAGATCACCATTGATAATTGCGGTAAGCCTATCGTGGCTACCAGCTACGGCGAGACCGTAGAACAGTTGCTGCAGCGGCTTGAAATTTCCTGTGACGGTGCTTATGAGGTAAGCCCCTCCAAGGATACCGCCACCTATGATGGTATGGAAGTGACTGTGCGTTGGATCGTTACCGATCGCCAGTCCTATACGGAGGAAATTCCCTATACCGTAAGCTATTGTGAAGATCCTGCTTTGCAGGAGGGCGAGGAGAAGATCCTTGTCCAGGGAGAAAATGGTCAAATGCGCAGCACAGCAGATGTGGTGTACCACAATGGCTGTGAGGTGTCCAGAACTGTGGTGGATCAGACCGTGTCGGTAGAGCCTGTGACCCAGGTGGTCGCTGTGGGTACCGGAGTTGGTAGCCAAAAGCCTGCGGACGAGCTGATGATTGGGGACGGCTATATTGTCCTGCCCACCGGCGAAGTTCTGACCTATACCCATACCGATGAATACAAAGCAACCGCATACACCTCCTGGATTGCTGATGTGACAGGCACAACTGCCACCGGTACATTGGCTCGTGTGGGTGCTATTGCTGTAGACCCCAAGCTGATCCCCTATGGCACACGTATGTTCATCGTCACCAATGACGGTGAGTATATCTATGGTATCGCTACTGCGGAAGACTGCGGTGGTGGTGTCAAGGGTAAGCATGTGGACTTGTTCTTCGATACAGAAGCGGAGTGCTGGGAATTCGGTGTTCGTAAGATCACCATCTATTTCCTGGGTGATGCTGATAGACGCGGCCCGCAAAATAAGTAATACACAGACCCCCAAAGCGGTTGCTTTGGGGGTCTTAATGTGCTATAATCCTTCCAGGATGGTGATAATATGATCGATGTATGTAATATTCATGTGATGAAGCCTCTGCTTGCAGAGCATGGATTTCATTTTTCTAAAGCCAAGGGTCAGAACTTTCTGATCGCCGGCTGGGTTCCCGAGCAGATTGCCGAGGATTCCGGTGTGGATCGCACCGTGGGTGTACTGGAGATCGGTCCGGGCATTGGCCCTCTGACCCAACAGTTAGCTCTGCGTGCAGGCAAGGTCTGCGCGGTGGAACTGGACAAGCGGTTAGAGCCGATTCTGAAGCTGACCGTGGGCGAATTTGACAATCTGGAAATCATTTGGGACGATGTGCTGAAGCTGAATGTGCCGGAATTGGTCAAGGAGAAATTTGGTGACCTGCGTCCTATGGCCTGCGCCAACTTGCCCTATTATATTACCTCTCCCATTCTGACCGCACTGCTGGAAGCCGGTTGCTTTGAGGCAGTAACGGTCATGGTGCAAAAAGAGGTTGCCCAAAGAATCGCTGCAAAACCCGGCACGGCAGACTATAGCGCATTTACCATTTTCTGCCAGTATTATGCCGAACCTCAGATTCTTTTTGATGTGCCTGCGGGGTGTTTTATGCCCCAGCCGAAAGTTACCTCTGCGGTGATTACCTTGCGTACCCGTAAGGAATTACCCTGGGATGTTCTGGATGAAAAGATATTCTTCCGTGTGGTGCGTGCCAGCTTTGCCATGCGCCGTAAGACCCTGCAAAACGGCTTGGCATCCGGTTTCCCGGAGCTGGGAAAAGCCGGAGCAGGTGCGGTGATCGAAGCTTGTGGGCTGCCGGCCTCTGTCCGTGGCGAGACTTTGGATATTCCCCAGTTTGCCAAGATTGCCAATGAGATCGTAAGAAGAAGGAATCAAAATGTTTGAGTTTTTGCTGTTAGATATGGATGATACCATATTGGATTTCCACACGGCGGAGTATTTTGCCATTCGTAAGACATTGTCTGCCTTTGGAATCGAGCCCACGGACGAAACCTGTGATCTGTATAGCCGTATCAATCTATCCTTCTGGAAGGCATTGGAGCGGAAAGAGGTCACTCGACAGGAATTGGAGTGGGGGCGCTTTGACCAGCTGTTCCGACAGCTGGGTGTTCAGGCAGACCCGGTGGCCTGTGGAGAATTGTATTATGAAAATCTGAGTCATGGGCATTACTTTTTGGATGGCGCAAAAGAAGCACTGGAATCCCTTGCTGCGCAGTATCGGGTCTATCTGGTTACCAACGGCACCAGTCAGGTGCAGGCACGGCGGATCGCAGATGCCGGATTAGCACCTATAGTGCGTGGGATCTTCATCTCCCAGGAAATGGGCGCAGACAAGCCCGACCCGGTGTTTTTCCACAATGCCTTTGCCCGGATTCCGGATTTTGACCCCGCCAAGGCCTTGATCGTGGGCGATAGTCTCAGCTCTGATATCCAGGGCGGTAAGAATATGGGGATTGCCACCTGCTGGATCAATCCCAAGGGGCAGACTTGCCCTCCGGAACTGACCCCGGACTACCAAATTGCATCTCTGACACAATTAGAAGATATATTAAAAAACGCTGGTGTATAACCAGCGTTTTTATAATTTCAATAATACCGGATGGGTAATATCCATGGTACTCTCGGTTACGTGACAGCACATGGCCAGAACCTGTACCCCGGCGGCATGGGCTTCTCGCAAAGCCTTGCCGAAAGCGGGATCTGTTTCGTCGTTGGGATGTAGATATTTTACATCCGGCATCTGAATCACAAACAGCACATAAGCACCCAATCCTTGCCTGACCAATGCGGTCAACTCACGCAAATGCTTCGTACCACGCTCTGTAGGGGCATCAGGGAAGGCGCAAACACCGTCATTTTCCAGGGTGACACCCTTTACTTCCAGATAACAGGGCTTGCCGTCCTTCTCAAAGTAGAAATCAAACCGGGAATCTCCCCATTTACTTTCTGCACGGAGATGGGAAATCTTGCCCAATCCACCGCTTTGCAGCCATTCCATGGCGGCTTTGTTGGGTGCTTGGGAATCCATGTTGATCAGCCGCTGTCCTTTTTGGACAGTAATCAGATCGAATTTGGTCTTTCGCTTGGGATCATCAAATTGCTGACACCAGACCCTAGCACCCTCCGGCAGCAATTCCCGACACCTGCCGGTGTTTTTTACATGGCAAATTTCCTCTTTGCCGCCTATGACGATATGGGCAATAAACCGATTGGGTCGCTTGATAAATGTGCCTTGTACCATATTCTCATATTGCATGACATCACCCCCAGCTAAGATTCTATCATAATTCTTTCTGAATTCCAATTCCTATTTATCGCACACAAGGCTCCCCTCGTAGGGGAGCTGTCGCGAAGCGACTGAGGGGTTAGCAGATCTCAATCTCCGTAAACCCCTCCGCCCCTTCGGGGCACCTCCCCTACAGGGGAGGCAAAGCGATAAATTGGAATTTGTTTATTGACATTCCCTGTGGTTATTCTTTATAATAAAACCAAAGGAGTGATAAAAATGTCTGCAAAAGTATATTTTTCCAAAACAATTACCCCCGAAAAGGTGTTAGAACTATATGGTATGATCGATAAGACCCTGCCCGGCAAGGTGGCGATCAAGGTGCATTCCGGTGAGAAGGGCAATCAGAATTTCCTGCATCCGGAATTTTGGAGGCCTGTGATCGACCATGTGGGCGGCACGGTGGTGGAATGTAATACCGCCTATAAGGGCGCAAGAGATACCACCCAGCGCCATTTGCAGCTGCTTCAGGATCACGGTTGGAGCAAGTATTTCCCTGTGGATCTGCTGGATGCCCAAGGCCCGGATCTGGAATTGCCCATTCCTGCGGGTAAGATCATCCAGAAGAATTTTGTGGGCAAGGATCTTGTGAATTACGACTCCATGCTGGTGCTGTCCCATTTTAAGGGGCACCCCATGGGTGGTTACGGTGGCGCGATCAAGCAGCTGTCCATCGGTGTGGCATCTTCCTATGGCAAGAAGTATATCCACGGCACCGGTAAAGTAGAAGATTTTTGGGTATCTGACCACGATTCCTTCCTGGAAGCCATGGCCGAGGCGGCCGGTACGGTGATCGACTTCTTCAAGGGCAATCTGATCTATGTGAATGTGATGAAGAATATGTCCGTGGACTGCGATTGCTGCGCTGTGGCAGAAGACCCCTGTATTGGAGATATCGGCATTTTGGTGTCTACCGACCCCATCGCCATCGACCAGGCTTGTATTGATTTGGTGTATGCATCGGAAGATCCCGGCAAAGCCCACCTATTGGAGCGGATCGAGAGCCGCAATGGTATCCACACCATTGAAGCCGCTGCCCAAATTGGCTACGGCAGCAGAGAGTATACCTTGATCGAGATCCAGTAAAGGAACGGATGATGAAAAACAAGATTTTGCGTGGTTTTGCGCTTTTGCTGGCGTTGCTGACCTTAGCCGGCTGCGGTGCGGCAACACAGGTTGGTACACAACCGGTTACCGAAGCAGTGGCAACCGTTGCAACCACGAATCCTGTGGAGACTACCGCACCCACCGGGACGCTGAAGGTCCATTTCATTGATGTGGGTCAAGCGGATGCGGCTCTGTTGCAATGCAATGGGGAAAATATGCTCATTGACGGTGGCAATGCGGAAGATTCCAATTTGATGTACACCTATCTGAAAAAGCAGAATGTGACCCATCTGGACTATGTGATCGGTACCCATGCCCATGAGGATCATATTGGCGGTCTGTCCGGTGCGTTGCGCTATGCCTCTGTGGACACAGCCTATTGCCCGGTGACCGATTACGACAGCAAGGTATTTCGGAATTTTGCCAGCAGCGTAGAAGCACATAATACCACTTTGCAGGTTCCCGATGTTGGCACGACCTTCAGTTTGGGCGAAGCCCAGGTGGAGATCCTGGCGGTGAATACTACCGATGATACCAATAATTCTTCCATCGTTCTGCGTGTGGATTACGGACAGGTTTCTTTTCTGTTTACCGGCGATGCAGAAAGGGAAGTGGAGCAGGTTCTGCTGGATCGCGATGCCAACCTGTCAGCTACAGTGCTGAAAGTAGGTCACCATGGTTCTGACAGTTCCACGACCTATCCCTTCCTGCGAGAGGTCATGCCTCAGTACAGCGTGATCAGCGTGGGCAAGGACAATTCCTACGGCCATCCCACCGAAGAGACCATCAGCCGTCTGCGGGATGCAGATACCCAGCTGTTCCGTACAGATCTGCAGGGTGATATTATTTTTACTACCGACGGAAAGACCGTGCAGGTCACCGTATCTCGCAACCAGAACGCAGATACCTTCGATTTGTCCCAAGAGGCAACACAGCCCCCCACTGTGGTGATGGAATTCTATATTTTGAACACCAATTCCAAAAAATTCCATGAGGAACATTGTCCAAATGCCGAGAACATCAGCGATCAGAACCGACAGGCGTACACAGGCTCCCGGGAGGATCTCATTGCCCAAGGCTATGAACCCTGTAAAAACTGTAATCCCTAAACAAATGCCCTGCGGTTAACCGCAGGGCATAATTTCGCCTTTGGGGGAGATAGTAACCACTTCCAACGGAATGTTTTTGCCGCTGTTGGCGATGGCTTTTTCCACAGCGAAAGACAGACCGCCACAGCAGGGAACGGTCATTCGGGTTACGGTGATACTTTTAATATCATTTTCTGCAAAAATCGTAGTAAGTTTCTGGGAATAATCCACACCGTCCAATTTGGGACAGGCAATGATGGTGATCTTGCCATCCATAAATCGGCTGTGGAAATTGCCGTAGCTATAGGCGCAGCAATCCGCAGCGATTAGCAGATCTGCCCCTTGATACCAAGGTGCGCTTACCGGCAAAAGCTTCAGTTGTACCGGAAAATTCTTGAGGCATCCGGTCGCTTGTTTAGCGGCCAGTACCGCAGCTTCGTTGTAGGCCGGGGCTTCTCTCTCTTCAAAGGAGATTGCACCGGTGGGACAGGCGGGCAGACAGTCTCCTAAACCGTCACAGTAATCTTCCCGCAGGAGGGTGGCCTTGCCATTTACCATGCCGATAGCACCTTCGTGACAGGCTGTGGCGCAAAGGCCACAGCCGTTACATTTATCATTATCAATGGTGATGATCCGTCTGATCATGCGCTTTCACCTTTCTTTCGTTTTTGCATTTCGGCAATCTGCATCATATGCTCGTACATCTCGTCGCCTACGCATTTGCGAGCATATTTACACCATTGGACACAGCTGAGGGTATCGTTATAGGCAACGAATCCGCATTTTTCGCAGGCTACCTCGGTATCAATGGAGAATAGTTCGATGATACTGCCGCATTGGGGACAGACCTTTTCGTGAATGGTTGGGGTTCTGGGTTTTCCTTGACAACTATCCATTAACATAGACAACACCTCCTTGACTTTCTATGAGAATTATAGTATGCTGTCATCAAAAAGTATGTTGAATTTTCAACAGAAATGGAGCAATATGAAAAATTATATGGAAATGCTTCAAACTTGTCCTCTGTTTGCAGGTATCATGCCGGATGAGTTGTTGGGGCTATTGGATTGCCTGGGTGGTTCTAAGCTTTATATGCCGAAAGGCCAGCCTATTTTCCGGGAGGGAGACCCGGCTACCCATCTGGGCATTGTTCTGGAAGGCGCAGTGCGGATGGAGCGGCAGGATTATTACGGCAACCGAAGCATCATTGCCCATATTGGACCCGGTGAATTGTTTGCAGAGACCTATGCCTGCGCCGGCGTGCAGGCATTGCCAATCAGTGTGGTGGCAGATGAGAATAGCCACGTGTTGATTGTGGATTGCTGCCGCATTACGGTCAGCTGCTGCAATGCCTGTAGCTTTCATAGCCGGATTATTCATAATCTTTTGTATCTGGTGGCAACGAAAAATATCCTTTTTGATCGAAAATTACAGGTGACAGCCAAGCGTACCACCCGGGAAAAGTTGATGGCATATTTAATGGATCAGATGAAGACCCAGGGAAACCCGTCCTTTACGATTCCCTATGATCGGCAGGAATTGGCGGATTATTTGGAAGTGGATCGCAGTGGCCTGTCTGCGGAAATTTCCAAGCTTCGCAAAGAGGGTGTACTGGAAAGTCATAAAAATTATTTTCGTATTTTGTGAGGTGTCCCATGGCGAAAATCTATCATAAACTGGTTCGGGATCGGATTCCCGAGATCATCGAAGCTACCGGCAAAACCTGTAAAACCCAGATTCTATCTCAGGAGGAATATTTGCAGCTGCTGGACGAAAAACTGACAGAGGAACTGGCAGAGTACCAGGAAAGCAAATCCCTGGAGGAACTGGCGGATCTGTATGAGGTTATGGCGGCTGTGGTAGAAGCCAGAGGCTGGGATCTGTCCCAATTGGAGGCTGTCCGTCTGGAAAAGAAAGAAAAACGCGGCGGCTTCCGCCACCGCATCCTTTTGTTGGAAGTGGAAGAGTAAAACCCTTCCTACATAATGAAATACAATGCTAATGTTAAGATAGCATTGTTTCTATCCTCTTCGCAATCGCCTGCCATGAGCAGCAATAATAGCACTACGATCAAATCCCCGGTGTCAAAATCCTTAGGTAGCAGCTGCCGCAGGAAACCGGAGGGCTGCCTGTGCGTTTCCTGTTTGAGACAGGGTCTGGGCGGCTCCGGTGGAGGCGGCTGTGGCTTTTGGGGCGGTGTCTGATGGGGCTCTGCCATCCGGTTTCGGCGGTATGAGCCGTCCGCTTGGGGTACATATCGGTTATACATGGACTCACCTGCCTAAGAATGTGGAGGCTAGTTTCGCCATTTTGGCGGCACGCATGGCCTTTTCCAATTTGGAGATACGTCTGTGATTCAGATATGGTCCTAGGGCGCATAAGAGATTTTTCTGGTTGGCATCAATATTGCTCTGACCGGCAATGCCGGAAAGCTTTTGTAACAGCTGCAGATCCATTTGGGGCATGGCATCCCCGGGAGGGGACTCCGGGGCGGGGGTTTGCCCCAAGGATTGAGCCAAGGACATGATTTTCTCCATCATTTGGGGATTTTCCAGAACCGCCCCCAGTTTGCTTTCCAGATCGTCCATGGCTACCTCCCTAAGTCCTTCAATAGCCGTTGCCCCTCCGGGGACGACAGAATATCCTTCAGTCGATCCATGGCCTGGGCATAATTGCCGTGGCTTGCTTGTTTGGCAGCTTGCTGCAAGGCGGTGGGATCTTTTTCTTTCAGCATGGCGATCAGCTGCTGTCCGGCAGGACTTTTGGCGATCCGCATGACTTCCTGCAGATCTACGCTGTTTTTGTCCACTGAGAACCCCTCCCATCAAAACATTCTACATCATTATATGCAATCTTATGAGGTTGGTGAACTATGAAGATATTGGTGCTGTCCGATTCCCATTCCGGACATTCCTTTATGACCCATTGTATTGAGCAACTAAAGCCGGACTTTTTGATCCATCTGGGTGACCATTATGACGATGGGGAAGTGCTGCAGGAAAAATTTCCTCACATTCCCCTAAATCAAGTGCCGGGTAATTGCGATACTTACCGCTGTCCTTTCGGCGCACCGAATGTGGTGAAATGTTCTTACGGCGGTGTGGTATTTTTCATGACACATGGGCATAATCATCATGTAAAAAGCGGCATCGGCGCATTGGTGGCGGATGCCCGTCGCAATGGCGCACAGGTGGCCTTGTATGGACATACCCACCGGGCAGATTGCCATCAGGAAGCAGATGGTCTGTGGGTTATCAATCCCGGCAGCTGCGGCTCTTGGGGCGGCAGCGTGGCACTCATTGAAATTGAAGCGCAAAAAGTATCTGCCTGCACCATACTGACACAGGCAGATTTGTAAGGTCTTAGAATACGGCTGCTAAAAACAGCAATACCACGGCGATTCCGACACCGGATGCACAAAGCAGGAGCTGATCCAGATGCTTCTTCACAATCTGACGTCTGGTGGCTGCGTTGGGCAGATCGATATGGGGCTGGTTCATATAATGGTTGAGATACAAAATAGCAGTTTTCATGGATAAGTCCTCCTTGTGTTTGGTTGATGAGGCCAGTATAGAACAGCAACTGTCCAATAATTTGGACTTATAATACCTGCTTGCAAATCGGAAAAATCTGTGATATAATGTCAAAAGATAGAATTCTAAGGTGGTGCGATCCATGAAGGAGAATAAGTTTATCCAGACACTCCGTGTGAGTTGGTCCTGGATTTATCGTTTACGCAGCTTGATCCTGGCGATCCCTGTGGCGATTGCGGCGGTGATGTTGGCACTTCGCAATGCCAGCAAGTTGCCGGAATTGGTTGTGATGGGTACGGCAGGTTCAGAATCCGGCACGCTGGTATTCCGTAGTATTACCTTGAGCCGGAATATGGCGGTAATGTTGCCTTTGATCATCACAGCAGCTTGTATTTTGCTGATGTTCTTCTCTAAAAAGGTAATTTATCCCTGGCTGATCAGCCTGTTCTCTCTGGTATTGCCCATTGCTTTGCTGCTGATCAACAGCTTCCCCTAAAAACAAACCCCAAGCCGTTAGACTTGGGGTTGTATTTTTTTGTAAAATGCTGCGGAAAAAGCTTGAATTGTGCTGAAAAAACCGCTATAATATAGGACAAATACATAAATGGATAGGAAAGGGTTATTTTATGAAAAAATGGCTTTCTATATTTCTGGTGCTTTCTCTGGCCTTGAGCCTGTTGGCAGCCTGCGGACAGAACACAGAAAAGAAGGATGCAACAGAAGCGTCCACCCAGCAGCAGACCCAGCCCGTAGAAACAGAATCTTCTACCCAGCCCCAGGAAAGTCTGGAGCAGGGGATTTCCTTTAACGACGATGCGATCACGCTGGTAACCCCGGGCGAGACCTTGTCTGTGTACAATGGTACTGTGCCTGTGGCAGAGGTGAGCTTCACCACGGACAACCCCTATGTGGCAACCATTGAAAACGGTGTGGTCACTGCGGTTGCTGCCGGTGAGACCCAGGTATATGCCCAGTATGGGGATCAGCGCATTTCCTGCAGCGTTTACTGCAATATGAATGCGCCCAAGCCCACCGAAGCTACCCAGCCCCCCACGACCCAGCCTGTGGAGACAAAGCCTGTGGAGACTACCCCTCCCACCGAGGCCACTAAGCCTACAGCTGCCAATAATGCCGGTCCTCGTGATCCCGCTGTAGCAGAGCCTGCCAACCAGACCGTGGACAGTTCCTTCTTCGATGATGCTGTGTTCGTAGGTGACTCCATTTCTCTGAAGCTTTCCCAGTATGCCGCCAGCTCCGGTGCATTGGGCAGAGCCAAGTTCCTGGTGATCGGCAGCTTCGGCGTTAACAATGCGGTCAATGACCATCCCGATACCCGTGTCACCTACCAGGGTGTCAAGTACCAGGATATTGAGGAAGCCATCAAGGCTACCGGTGCCAAGAAGATGTTCATTATGTTCGGCATGAATGACATCGGCCTGCACGGTATCGATAAAACCATTACCAACTGGGGTGTGCTGGTGGATCTGATCCGCTCCCAGTGTCCCGACATTGCCATCTATATCCAGTCCATGACTCCCATCTGGACCGGCGGTGAAAAGGGCAAGCTGACCAATGCCAACGTACTGAAGTATAATGAGAAGCTGCGGAACTTTGCGCAGAACAACGGCTGTAAGTATATTGATATTCATCCCTATATGCAGGATTCTACCGGTGGTTTGGCAACCATCTTCTGCTCCGACAAGTACGTGCATCTGACCAATGAGGGCGCACAGCGTTGGATCGCAGTTCTGAAGGCCTATACCGGCTATTGATAAGAGGAGAACATTATGAAAAAACTGATTTGCGCTTTATTGGCAGTGATGATGCTGTTGTCTCTGACCGCTTGCGGCGGCGAGACCGAAGAAAAGAATGTGGCAGCCCCCAACATGACGGATGTGTTCGCATCCATGCATGAGCAGCTGCCTGAAGATGCTGTGGCATTTTCTTCTGAGTATGTATTTGATGCTTATGGTGTCAAGGCAGAGGATTGCAAGCAGCAGGTGGTGCTGTCCTACTACGACGGTGCTGTGACCGCAGAGATCTGGATGATCGAAGCTGTGAGCAAGACCGCTCTGAAGGAGATCAAGAAGCTGGCCGAGGCTCGTCTGGATAGCATGAAGGATCAGTTCCAGAGCTATGACCAGAATGCGTATACGCTGGCAAAGAATGCAAAGCTGTTCACCGAGGGCGATTGCCTGGTGTTCTTTGTGTCTGAGAACGTGGATCAGCTGATGGAGATCTATCGCAGCGCAGAACGCTGATAATTGTTTGGGGAGGGGATTACCCTCCCCAAAACCTGTGCTTTAAAGAAAGGAGGGGCAACGGATGTTATTTTCCAGCAACGTATTTTTGTTTGCTTTCCTGCCCTCAATATTACTGATCTACTATATTTGCCCCCGGGCTTTGAGAAACCCGGTGTTGCTTTTGTGGAGCTTGGTGTTCTACGGATGGGGTGAGCCTGTCTATCTGTTCTTGATGATCGGCACCATCCTGCTCAACTATGTGTTTGGTCTGCAGATCCATAAGTGCCAGGCTCGTCAGAAGTCCGCAAAACTCCCCTTGGTGTTGGGTGTCATAGCGAACCTGCTGATTTTGGGCTTTTTCAAGTATGCCGGTTTCTTCGTGGACCAGCTGAAGGCAATTCTGCCCTTCATGTCCGGCGTGGAAACTCCGGAGATATCCTTGCCCATTGGCATTTCTTTCTATGTGTTCCAATCCATGAGCTATGTGATCGACGTGTATCGTAACGATGCACCGGTGCAGAAGAACCCCTTGACCTTCGGCACTTATGTGACCCTGTTCCCTCAGCTGATCGCAGGTCCTATTGTCCGTTATAGCGACGTGGCATTGCAGATGGATCACAGAAAAGAGAATATTTCCCAGTTTGCATCCGGTGTCCAGCTGTTCATTGTGGGCTTGGGCAAGAAGATGCTGCTGGCTAACCCCATGGGAAGCCTCTGGGATATGCTCCGTGCTTACGAAGGTAGCCCTGCCGCCTGGGTGGGCATTCTGGCCTATACCATGCAGATCTATTTCGATTTCTCCGGTTATTCCGATATGGCAAGAGGTCTGGGCAGAATGTTCGGCTTCGAGTTCCTGGAAAACTTCAACTATCCCTATATTGCTTCTACCATCACCGATTTCTGGCGTCGCTGGCACATCAGCCTGTCCACCTGGTTTAAGGAGTATGTGTATATTCCGCTGGGCGGCAACCGCAGAGGCTTGCCCCGCCAGATCGTGAACCTGCTGGTGGTTTGGGCGCTCACCGGCTTCTGGCATGGTGCTAGCTGGAACTTCCTGCTGTGGGGCTTGTATTATGCGGTGCTGCTGATTATGGAAAAGATGTTCCTGCTGAAGCTGCTGAAGAAGCTGCCCAAGGTCATCGGCCATGTATATTCCATTTTTGCCTTCATGATGGGCTGGGCGCTGTTCTTCTTTGAGGATATGAGCCAACTGGGCAATTTCTTCGGTCAGCTCTTTAGCTTCAGCGGCTCTGCCACACCGGCTCTGCAGCTGATCCTGGGCTTCCTGCCTATGATTCTCATTGGTATCGTAGCGGCCACTCCCTTGCTCAAGACCCTTACCGCAAAGTGGGAAAATGCTCCCGTTGTGCGTTATGGCAAGCTGGCTCTGTGCGCTGTGGTGCTGATGCTGTGCGTGGCATCTTTGGTGTCCAGCAGCTATAACCCCTTCATTTATTTCCGCTTCTAAGGAGGTACAGATATGAAAAACAGAATAGATCAATGGATTACTGTGGTTGCATTCTGCGCCTTTATCGGTATCATGTCCCTGCTGTATCTGGTACTGCCTAAGCAGGAAAACTCCGAATTGGAGAAGCGTCCTCTGGAAAAAGCCCCCGAGTTCAGCATGGAGGCATTGACCTCCGGTGAGCTGGGTTCTGATATTGAAACCTATATGTCTGACCACATCCCCGGTCGTAGCTTCTTCGTGGGTCTTAATTCCTATGTGGATCTGTACACCGGCCGTCAAGTCACCAAGGACGTTTACCTGGCAGAGGGTGACCGTCTGGTGGAAGCACCTGCCAAGTGGAACCAGGAGCAGGTGGACAAGAATATGAAAATGGTCAACCGCTTTGCCGAGACTTTAGGCAAGGAAGTGGACTTTATGATCGTTCCCTCCGGTGGTTGGGCTTCTCAGGACCTGATCCAGGGTGTGTCCTATGATTACAAGGACGAGACCTATATCGGCTGGCTGTACAGCAAGGCCGCAGAGGGTGTCAACTGCGTGAATGTCATGGACGTGTACGAAGGCCGTGAAGACCTGTACTACCGTACCGACCACCATTGGACCAGCGAAGGCGCATATAAGGGCTATGCCGCTTATATGGATGCCAAGGGTCGGGCATATCCTGCTGTGGAGGACTTTAAGGTGACCGTTGCCAAGGACTTCACCGGTTCTACCTATACCCGTGCCGGCCTGTGGATGATCCCCGGTGAGAACGTGGAAATGTGGGAATGCACCCCCAATCTGCAGGTGACCAACGAGAACGGTCAGCCCCATGATGGTGTATTCTATCTGGAAAATCTGCAGGAACTGGACAAGTATACGGTGTTCCTGGATGGCAACCATGCTACCGTCACCATCCACAACCCCAACAATGTGGGCAAGGGCAACCTGCTGGTGATCCGGGATTCCTATTCCAATTGCCTGGGCGGTTTCCTGGCAGAATCCTACGAGAATGTGGTCATGGTGGACCTGCGTAACATCATGCCCGGTATGGTGGTCAGCGAGTTGGATGCCCAGTACGATTTTGCAGATGTGCTGGTTTGCTACAGCCTGAGCAATTTCCTGACGGATAATAATCTGATTAAACTGAAATAATCATAAGGAGGGGCAATGCCCCTCCTTAAATTACAGGAAGGAGCGTGTCCTATGAATATATTTGAAAATTTGCCTGGGGCATTGCTCCCTTGGTATGAACAAAACCGCAGGCAACTGCCCTGGCGAGAGAATCGTGATCCTTACCGGATCTGGATTTCGGAGATCATGCTTCAGCAAACCCGGGTGGAGGCGGTGAAGGGCTATTATGCCCGTTTCCTGGCAGCTTGCCCGGATGTGAAAAGTCTGGCATCTGCCCCGGATGAGCAGCTGCATAAGCTGTGGGAAGGCTTGGGATACTATAGCCGTGTGCGGAATCTGAAAAAGGCCGCACAGGTGGTTATGGAAGAATACGATGGTCAATTCCCTAGAGACTACGAAAAAATTCTGGCATTGCCTGGAATTGGTGAGTATACCGCCGGCGCTATTTGCTCCATTGCCTGGGATATGCCCACACCGGCGGTGGATGGCAACGTCTTGCGTGTGATCTCCCGGATGACCGACGATGCCACACCCATTGACGATCCCAAGTATAAAAAATCTGTCCGTCAGCGGTTGGAAGCCATTTATCCGGATAGGGCAGGGGACTTTACCCAAGGTCTCATGGAATTGGGCGCAACCATCTGCGGCCCAAACCGGAAGCCCCAATGTGACCTATGCCCCTGTGCGGCATTCTGCCTGGGCTATCGGAGAGGAACAGCGGAGAACCTACCGGTGAAAGCGCCTAAGAAAAAGCGCAGAACCGAGGAAATGACGGTGTTTATTATGACCTGCGATGGTAAAATTGCTTTGCGGAAAAGACCCGATGCCGGACTTTTGGCAGGTCTGTGGGAGTTTCCTCATTGTCACGGACGTCTGGAAACGGCAGACGCATTGAGTAAAGTGGAGGACTTTGGTGCGAAACCAAAGGAAATCCATAAGGCAGTGGAGAAAAACCATATATTTACCCATATAGAATGGGTGATGCGTGGAGTATATTTGGAGGTAGACCAGGAAAGTGAAGCCTTTACATGGCTGTCTTTAGAGGAAATCCAAACCCAAGCCGCCCTTCCTACTGCCTTTCGACAATTTATCATGCACCCCATGTAGGGAAGAGGGTGTTTTTATCCAAGAGAAGTTTGTACGCTTCTCTTGGATTTTTTTGAATAAATACCCATATCTTGTGGTTATTATTGACATTTTCACACAAAATGTGTATACTATAATTGTTAAATTATGCATTTTGGCAGGTATTGAATTATGGCTAAAAAACCAAATGAACATTACGGCAATTCCAGTATTTCCATGCTGAAAGGCGAAGACCGTGTGCGGAAACGTCCTGCGGTTATTTTCGGCTCTGACGATCTGGAAGGCTGTAAGCATGCAGTATTTGAGATCCTTTCCAATGCCATTGACGAAGCCCGTGAAGGCCATGGTGATACCATTATCGTGACCCGTTACGAGGATCTGTCCGTGGAGGTAGAGGACTTTGGTCGTGGCTGTCCTGTGGACTACAACGAAAAGGAAAAGCGTTACAACTGGGAACTGGTGTTCTGCGAACTGTATGCCGGCGGTAAGTACGGTGAAAACGGTGAGAACTACGAGTATTCTCTGGGCCTCAACGGTCTGGGCTCTTGTGCTACCCAGTACGCTTCTGAATATTTTGATGCTACCATCCGTCGTGACGGTTTCCGCTATGACCTGCATTTTGAAAAGGGTCGTAACAAGGGCGGCTTGAAGAAAGAGCCCACCGATCGGAAGAAGACCGGTTCTCTGTTCCGCTGGAAGCCCGATAAGCATGTGTTTACGGATATTAACATTCCTGCGGATTACTACCGGGATGTTCTGCGCCGCCAGGCGGTGGTCAATAAGGGCATTACCTTCCGCTTCCGCAACCAGGTGGGCAGCAAGTTTGAGACTGAGGAATATTGCTATGCCGATGGCATCAAGCAGTATCTGGAGGAATTGGCAGGGGAGTCTAGCTTCACCATGCCCGTGTTCTGGGAAGCAGAGCGTCGTGGCCGTGATGCGGAAAACCGCCCGGAAATGAAGCTGAAGATCACTGCATCCTTCTGCTTCTCCAAAACCGTCAGCCACATTGAGTATTATCATAACTCCTCCTGGCTGGAATATGGCGGCAGCCCTGACCGTGCTGTACGCTCCGGTTTTGTGGCGGCCTTCGATAAGTTCTTGAAGGACAACAACAAGTACACCAAAAATGAGAGCAAGATCATCTTCCAGGATATCCAGGATAGCCTGGTGATCATTACCAACTGTTTCTCCACCATTGGCTGTTTTGAAAACCAGACCAAGAAATCTGTGAACTCCAAGTTCACCCAGGAGGCCATGACCGCCTTCTTCAAGGAAAAACTGCAGATCTGGTTCATCGAGAATAAGCAAGAGGCAGAAAAGGCCGCCGAACAGGTGCTGATCAACAAGCGCGCCCGTGAAAGTGCGGAAAAGACCAAGAGCAGCGTCAAGAAGAATCTGACTGCCAAGGTGGATATTGCCAACCGTGTGCAGAAATTTGTGGATTGCCGCAGCAAGGATACCAGTATCCGTGAGCTGTACATCGTGGAGGGTGACTCTGCGTTGGGCTCTGTTAAGCTGTCTCGAGACGCGGAGTTCCAGGGCATTATGCCTGTGCGTGGTAAGATCCTTAACTGCTTGAAGGCAGATTACAACAAGATCTTCGCCTCTCCCATCATCACCGATCTGATGAAGGTGCTGGGCTGTGGCGTAGAGATCCACGGCAAGAAGGCCAAGGATCTGTCTACCTTTGATATTGACAACCTGCGTTGGAGCAAGGTGGTCATCTGTACGGATGCTGACGTGGACGGCTTCCAGATCCGCACCTTGATTCTGACCATGCTCTATAGACTTTGCCCCACGCTCATCCGGGACGGCTATGTTTACATTGCCGAATCTCCCTTGTTCGAGATCAAGTATAAGGATGGCGGCAAGGAATATACACAATTTGCGTATAATGAGATGGAAAAGACCCGTATACTAAAGGAAATTGAGGGCAAGAAATATACCCTCCAGCGATCCAAAGGTCTGGGTGAGAATGATCCGGAGATGATGTCCATGACGACCATGAATCCGGAAACCCGCCGTCTGATCAAGGTCATGCCCGAGGATGCGGAGCGTACCGCGTTCTATTTCGATGTTCTGTTGGGTGACAATCTGAACGAACGAAAGAATTTTATTGCGAAAAACGGCGCCAACTATCTGGAACTGGCCGATATTAGCTGAGGTAAACTATGGCACGTAAGAAAAAAGAACCGGAACTGAATAAAAAGAAAGTGGATACCAGCGGTGTGATCGGCTTGGTGGGTTCTACCACCGAGCAGGCTATTTCCGAGACTCTGGAGATCAACTACATGCCCTATGCCATGTCCGTGATCGTGTCCCGAGCCATTCCGGAGATCGATGGCTTCAAGCCCTCTCACCGGAAACTGCTGTATACCATGTATAAGATGGGTCTTCTCAATGGCGGCAAGGTGAAATCCGCCAATATCGTGGGTCAGACCATGCGTTTGAATCCCCACGGTGATGCGGCCATTTATGAGACCATGGTGCGTCTGGCCAAGGGCAATGAAACCTTGCTGCACCCCTTCGTGGATTCCAAGGGTAACTTTGGTAAAGTCTATTCCCGTGACATGGCCTACGCTGCCGCCCGTTATACGGAAGCCAAGCTGGACAGCTTCAGCGCAGAGCTGTTCCGCGACATTGATTCTGATACGGTGGATATGGTGGATAACTATGATGCCACCATGAAAGAGCCTGCTCTGCTGCCCACCACCTTCCCCAATGTGCTGGTGAACGCAAACCAGGGTATTGCGGTTGGTATGGCCAGCAACATCTGCTCTTTCAATCTGGCAGAAATCTGCGAGACCACCATCGCTTTGATGAATAACCCCGATCATGACATTCTGGAGACCCTCCAGGGTCCTGACTTCTCCACCGGTGCAGAGCTTCTGTTTGACGAGGCGGCTACCCGGGAGATCTACTCCACCGGACGTGGCAGCTTTAAGCTTCGTGCCAAGTGGCGTTATGAGAAAAAGGACAATGTGATCGAGATCTATGAGATTCCTTATTCCACCACCGGTGAAGCCATTATGGATAAGGTTTCTGAGCTGATGAAGGCCGGTAAGATCAAAGAGATCAACGACATGCGTGACGAGACCGATTTGGGCGGCTTGAAGCTGACCATCGATCTGAAGCGTGGTGTAGAGCCGGAGAAGCTGATGCAGAAGCTGTTCCGTCTGACTCCCTTGCAGGATAGTTTTGCTTGTAACTTCAATATCCTCATTGCCGGTATGCCCCGTGTTATGGGCGTAGGCGAGATTCTGGAGGAGTGGACGGCTTGGCGTACCGAGTGTGTCAAGCGCCGTTTGTACTACCAGATCCAGAAGAAGGAAGATCGCCTGCACCTGCTCAAGGGCCTGGAGCGGATCTTGCTGGATATTGATAAGGCCATCGCCATCATCCGTGAGACCGAACTGGAAAGCGAAGTTGTTCCCAACTTGATGATCGGCTTCGGTATCGACGAGATCCAGGCAAACTACGTGGCGGAAATCAAGCTGCGTAACATCAACAAAGAGTACATCCTAAAGCAGACCCGTGCCATTGACGATCTGGAAAAGGAGATCGCCGATCTGCGTGATATTCTCTCCAGCGGTCGTCGCTTGAAGAATGTGATTATCGGTGAGCTGAAGGATGTTGCCAAGAAATATGGCCAGCCCCGTAAGACGGAGATCATTTATCAGACAGCCGCTATGGAGGAAGAGGACGAGGAAGAGGATATCCCCGATTATCCTGTTACGGTCTTTGTGTCCAAGGAAGGCTATCTGAAGAAGATCACACCCCAGAGTCTGCGTATGTCCGGTGAACAGAAGTTCAAGGAAGGGGATAGCTTGGCATTTAGCCGGGAAACCTCCAACAAGGCAGAGATCCTGGTGCTTACAGACCAGGCTCAGTGCTATAAGTCCCGTCTGAACGATTTCGAGGATGGCAAGGCATCCTTGCTGGGTGACTATCTGCCTGCTAAGTTGGGCATGGAGCCCGGTGAAAATGTACTGCAGGTTATCCTACCCGGTGACTATAAGGGCTTTATGCTGTTCTTCTTTGAAAACGGCAAGGCCGCAAAAGTCCCCCTGTCTGCCTATGAAACCAAGACCAACCGCCGCCGCCTGACCGGTGCGTTCTCGGATAAGAGTCCCTTGAAGACGGCTATGGCCTTTGATACGGATTGCCAGGTGGCGGTTTACACCACCGATGGCAGAGCCGCCATTTTCTCTACTGCGCTGATGCAGCCCAAGACCACACGAAACACCATCGGTGTCAACGTGATCTCTCTGAAAAAGAAAGCAACGGTCAGCCATGCGGTGACCCTGGAAACCAGCGGCATCACCAACCCCAGCCGTTACCGTTGCAGAAATCTGCCCACCGCCGGCGCTCTTGTGAAGGAAGAGGACGCTGCTGAAAAACAGATCAGTTTTGATGTGTAATTGGAGGCTTTGGTATGAAGCTTAAATCCGGAATTTTCATGGATATTTTAAAAACCGTGATCGGTTGCGCTGTGTTTGCCGTTGGCTTTGATGTGTTTCTGTTGCCCAATCATATGAACAGCGGTGGTATTTCCGGTGTGGCCATGATCCTTGTGGAATTACTGGATATAGGAACGGTCGGTGTTTGGTCGTTGCTTATCAATCTGCCCTTGTTTGCACTGGGCGGCATGAAGATCGGTAAAAAGTTCTTCTGGGGCTCTTTGCTGGGCATGGCTCTGCTGTCTGTGTTCATCGACCTGTTTGCCTATTTGCCTGTGATGGAGACCGAGCCGCTGGTAGGCGCACTCTATGGCGGCGTGATCTGCGGTTTGGGCGGCGGACTGGTATTCTCCTGTGGTCATTCCACCGGCGGATCGGATATCATTGTGCGGCTTATGAAGAAGAAATGGCCCTATGTGTCCATGGGTATCTTCACCACCGCCTTTGATCTGGTGGTGTCCATTGCCACGGGTATCGTGTTCAAGGATTTTGCCAACGCTTTGTACTGCGGCATTTCCGTATTTGTGACCGGACGTGTGGTGGATGTGGTGATCTACCGCTTCGATTACTCCAAGGTAGCCTTGATCGTGACCAAGTGCCATGAACAGGTGGCGTACCGTCTGGGCAAGGAATTGCACCGAGGCGCAACCTTCCTGGAGGCGGAGGGCAGTTACAGCCACCAAGCCACCAAAGTGGTGCTGACCGCTGTGAAGAAGCACCAGGTTGCAGAAATGAAGGATATCGTGGCAGAAATTGATCCCAATGCGTTTATTATTATGCAGGAAGCCCACCAGGTATTGGGTGATGGCTTCGCCCGCTATTCTAAAGATGCATTATAATTTGTGCGCAGGGAACGGTGTTTGCCGTTCCCTGCGATTTTTTATGGAAAGGATGATTGTATGAAACGCAGTATCGCTTGTTTTCTGGCATGTATCATGACTGTCAGCCTGCTCTGTGCCTGCACTGCGACAAAGAAAAGCGCAGCAGTCAACTATTGGCAGGAGACAACCCCGGAGCAGATACCGGAAACGATCCCAGAGCAGACAATAGCGCAACAGCCAATGCCCCAAGAGGAATTGAAACAGGCCTTGATGGATGTGGATTTTTCGGTTTTATGTGCCGATTTGGATGTGGATTTTCGCCATGACATGATTCGGTACTATCAAGTTAATCTCAGAAACTGTACGGTAGCATACGCTGACCATGACGATGACGGATATCCGGAGATTCTTCAAAAATACACCGACTATGATCTCTCCGGCGGACGAGAAATTGTTTATCATGGTTATCCGATTGCTGATGTGGATTCCAATTATTATACAGATAATGCCGGAATGCTTTACAAAGCATCTGGTTGGTACGACTGTAATGATTATATAAGTGATGCGCCTCATCTTACTGTGCATACCGGAGGAGAAAGTTATTCTATTCGGAAGAATGGCACATGGGAAAAAGTGATAACCTTTAGCTATAGAGTATCTTCTGACGATCCGGCGGTCGAACTGAGTTATGAGGCTCTGGCCGATCCCTCTAATTATGTTACTTATGATGTGGAAGCTGAATGGTATGGACAAAGCTGTGATGTTCAGGAATACTTGGAAAAGCGCAAAGAAAGCGGCATCAAACTGGTGGATACGATGCCGGCAACATATACTGTCAATTATTACGATGCGTCGTATCGGGATAGCTTGCTGAATGCGTTGGATGTATACTTTGCAGAGCATTACGATGCCTATACCCAAATGTTGACCATTGATGTAGATGATGATGGACAGACGGAAACGGTGTATCTCATTCCGGATTTTAACAATGTGTGGAATAAAGCCGCAAGGCTGGAATTGGAATCAGGCAATGATTTTGATGGTGATCCCAATGCTATCGAAGACAGCCGCACAGGCATTGTCGTTGCGGATACGCAGGCAGACCGGCTGGTAATTCGTGCTTATTGCGCAGAAGCCCGTATTTCTGCGTATGAGGGAATGACTGTTCACATGGAAGATTGTTTCCTTAGGGTCGACAATGCACAAGCCTTTATATGTGGTAGCATGACGAACACATCTGATATTCCGAATTTACTGAACCAATTTCTGGCTAGCTACGGCTATAAGGATTGCATTATTCGTTCTGTAGATGTGTGCGACAGAGAGGGAGAGGAGTATCTGTGCATAGGCAATAAAGACGGGAAACTACGCGCCTTCTTGATTATTATCCTTGATGGTAGCCCTGTTGTGTGGTGCGCCGAAGATTTAAGCGATTCTGCCATTTATTTATTGGAAGAAGAGGGCAAGCAATACATTCTACTGTACAAGCAGTATACAAATGGTGTCAGTAGTAGGCTAACGACCAACTATTCTTATACAGTATATAGAGTTGATCAAATGCTGGAATACGATATCCTTGATAGTGGTTATATAAGCTATTCGGATCAAGATAAGGATGCTACAAAGGTTGCAAAATTCTTTGAAGAGTTTAACAAGTATCTGATAAAGATTATTACAGTTTATGATCCTTATGAGCTGACAGGAAAAAGGTGGATGGATCAATCGGATGTCCAGTATGGAACGATACCGCAGGAACAGAATCAACCTGGGGAAAACGAAAAGCCGGTCATGGGCTTTGTGCAGATTCAAGACCCCTCCTCCTGGCTGAATCTCCGGGAGGGGCCCGGTACAGAATATGCCCGGGTGCTGATGGATCCCTTTGATCCCAATAGCTTTGTGCGGCAGGCCCAGGGCTCCCCGGTGACCGTGTTGGAGACCATTACCACCGGCGACCCGGAAAATCCTGTATGGCTGAAGATCCGCATTACCTATGCAAACCGTGAGATCATCGGTTATTCCTCCAAAACCTATATCCGCTTGGTAGACGAATAATCCGGAAAACGCTGTCCCCAGCGTTCCGAAAAACCTTCCCCTTTGGGGAAGGTGTCAAACCCCCGGCTCATAACGAGCCGGGGTTTTGACGGATGAGGTGTAGGGGAGGGTCATTGACCCTCCCTTAACCATTATTTTAGTCCTATTTCATCGCACCGTAGGGAACGCTGTCCTCAGCGTTCCGCAAAACCCCAATTTCATCCCGGTAATTATGTCGTTACAAAATAAAAATGCCGCTGCGAAATCCGCAGCGGCGAAATTTATGCTCAAATCAGACGGCTCGTTCCACCTTGTTAGAACGGAGGCATCTGGTACAAGCGTACACATGGCACGGAGTACCGTTCACAATGGCCTTAACCCGCTTAACATTGGGCTTCCAGGTACGGTTGGAACGTCTGTGGGAGTGAGAAACCTTAATACCAAAGGTAACACCCTTGCCACAATAATCACACTTTGCCATTCTTTGCACCTCCTATCTGATGATGACTCACTAGAATTTTACCTGTTCTTGGACAGGCGCTTAGATATGATAACAGACAATCTGCAAAAAAGCAAGTATTTTTTTGGAAAATTTTTTGATTTTTGAAAATAATATTGATATTCTTGCTTGTGGGGGCTATAATGATACCAAATTCAGGAAGAGGTGAGGGTATATGATCGAACTGTCCGGTGTATTATTGACCACTTTGGTGAAGGAATTTGACCTGGAGGTTGCCTATGCCGCAACGGACTATGAGAAGATCCGTCTGACGGTGGAGGACGTGGCGCGTCCCGGTATCCAGCTGGCTGGATATTTTGACCATTTTGAGCCCATGCGTCTGCAGGTGCTGGGTAACGTAGAAAATACCTACCTTCAGCGTTTGCCGGAGGCCAAGCGTGCTACAGTGCTGGATCGCATCTTCTCCTATAAGATCCCTGCATTGCTGATCTCCCGTGGTTTTGCGGTAGATCCCCAGTGTCTGGCCATGGCCAAGAAGCATAATATCACCCTTCTGCGTACTCCGGAAGCAACCAGTACTGTGGTTTCTGCCATCATTGCCTACCTCAGGGCGGCACTGGCACCCATGATCTCCCGGCACGGTGTGCTCATGGAAATCTACGGCGAGGGTCTTTTGCTCATCGGCGAAAGCGGCATGGGTAAAAGTGAGGCGGCTGTGGAGCTGGTGAAGCGTGGCCACCGTCTGATCGCAGATGATGCGGTGGAGATCCGCAAGGTCAGCAGCAGCTGTCTGATGGGTGCAGCCCCGGAACTGATCCGTAATTATGTGGAACTGCGTGGCATTGGCATTATCAATGTGGCAAAGCTCTTCGGTATGGGCGCAGTTAAGCAGGAAAACGAGATCAATCTGGTGGTCAAGGTCGTGCCCTGGAATACCAAGGAGGTTTATAACCGCCTGGGTGTGGAGGGCGAGTACATGGATATCCTGGGTGTGAAAGTGCCTATGTATACCATCCCGGTCACCCCCGGACGTAACCTGGCGGTGATTTTGGAGGTTGCGGCTATGAATAATCGTCAGCGTACCATGGGTTATAACCCGGCATTGGAATTTACCGAGATGTTAAACGGACGCAGAGCGGAGAAATAAATGAAAGAATTTGTAATCGGCCCCAATGATGCAGGCCAGCGGCTAGACCGGTTTCTTGCCAAGGCTGTGCCCTTGCTGCCGGCTTCTCTGGCGCAAAAATACATTCGCATCAAGCGCATCAAGCTGGGCGGCGCCCGTGTGGAACGGGACACCCGTTTGAAGGCAGGGGATGTGCTGCAATTATATATTAACGATGAGTTCTTTGAGAAGCCCCGGGAGGATAATGCCTATCTGACCGTGGCAACCCCCAAGCTGAACATCGTCTATGAGGATGAAAATATTCTGCTGGCAGATAAGCGACCGGGGTTGGCTGTCCATCCCCACGATGGTGCAGAGTACGGCAGAACCTTGATCGACCATATCCAGGCCTATCTGTACCAGAAACGGGAATGGAGTCCCCGGGGAGAAAATTCCTTCGCTCCGGCGCTGTGCAATCGTATCGACCGGAATACGGGTGGTATTGTCATTGCGGCAAAAAATGCCGAAGCTTTGCGGATTCTAAACCAGAAGATCAAGGATCGGGAACTGGACAAGCGGTATCTGGCTATCGTAGAAGGTGTTCCCAAGCCCCGGAAGGGAAGTCTAAAGGGCTACCTGTTCAAGGATGCCAAGAAAAATCGGGTGTTTATCACCGATACGCCCCAAGCCGGATCGAAATCCTGCCAGACCAATTATGTGGTGCTGGCCAATACCCCGAAATTGTCCCTGGTGGAATGTGAGCTGATCACCGGCCGTACCCACCAGATCCGCGCCCAGTTTGCCCATGCAGGACATCCGCTGTTGGGCGACGGCAAATACGGTAAGCTGTCCAAGGATGCAGGCCGCAATTACCAGGCACTGTATTCTTATAAGCTGACCTTTACCTTTACCACCGACGGCGGTATTCTGGAATATCTCAACGGCAAAACCTTCCGCGCCCAAACCGTGGACTTTGCGGAAGAATACTTCCCGGAAGCCAAATATTGATATAAGCCTTCTCCTGGGAGAAGGTGTCAAAAAGCCGACTCTTTTGGAGTCGGCTTTTTGACGGATGAGGGGTTTATTCAATAATCGTTATGGTGCCGCCGCCCACGACCATGTCTCCATCGTAGAGAACAACAGCCTGTCCCGGGGTCAAGGCTCTTTGGGGTTGGTCAAAGACCACCCGTGCCTGCCCGTTTTCCATAGGATAGACCATGGCGGCTTGGGGTGCGTGTCGGGAGCGAGCCTTGGCGGTCACCGCCATGGGCTCGGTCAAAGTCTCAAAGGGATACCATTGCCAGTTGTTTGCCACTAAGGTGGTGGCAAATAAAGCCTCGTTAGGGCCAACGGTCACCGTATTCTTCTCCATGTCCTTGGCGCAGACATATACCGGTGTGCCCAGGGCAAGTCCTAAGCCCTTGCGCTGACCCAGGGTGTAATCCACAGCGCCGCTGTGTTGACCCACCACTTTACCGGTCTGATCCAGAAATGCGCCTGCCGGATATTCCTTGCCGGTGTAGCGCCGCAGGAAGGCGGCATAATCCCCGTCGGGGATGAAGCAGATATCCTGGCTGTCCTTTTTGTTTGCGTTGATAAATCCCTGCTCCTGGGCGATCTGACGGGCTTGCTCCTTGGTCAGTTCTCCCAGAGGGAATAAAATATGGGCAAGCTGATGCTGATCCAGACAGGCCAGAAAATAGGATTGATCCTTGGCATCGTCTGCGGCTTTATATAATAGGTATCGCCCGGTTTGCTCGTCCTGACGGATGCGGGCATAATGACCGGTGACCACATAATCACAACCCAATGCCAGCGCTTCCCGGAGCAGATGCCCGAATTTTAAATGGCGGTTGCACCGGATACAGGGGTTGGGGGTCAGACCGGTCTCGTAGGCCTGGACGAAATCCTCTACCACCATTTCCCGGAAGGGTAGGGCAGCATCCAAAATATGAAATTCCATGCCTAACCGCTGAGCCACAGCCAGGGCATCCCGGGTCAGATCCGGGCAGTTGGGGACAAGGGCTTCGTCGCACATCCGCATGGTTGCGCCCACGCACAAGTAGCCCTCTTTTTGGGTCAAAAAGGCTGCTACAGAGCTGTCCACACCGCCACTCATGGCGATCAATGCTTTTTGGGGCATTCTTGTACCATTCCTCTCATAAATTCTGCCCTAATTTTATCATGAAGGTGCTGAAATTGCAACGAAAAATTACATTCGGTTGAAAATTATGTTAACCTTTATTTTCTAAAAAGCCACTAAAAAGTGCGGAAAAGACATATAAAATCGGCAAACTGCGAACATACAGAAGAACAAAATGGTAACAATCATGTAATAAATTTCAAAAAGGGGTTGCAATCATGGAATCTTTCTGCTATAATGACAATGGACAAACCTTGAAAGGAGTTGTAACAAACCATGAAACGCATGATTTGTCTCATGCTTGCTATGGTGCTGATGTTCGGCTTGATGGTTGCACCTGTCTTGGCTGTGGAGGAAGAATCCACAGAGCCGCAGACAGTTGAAACGATTGAGGCAACTGAGACTGTCGAGACAGTCGAGGAACAGACAGCCCAGGAGCAAGAAACACAGTTGCCCAGTGTGGCAAAGAAGAAGGCTTCTTTTGTGACCAGCCGGCAGTGTGTGGATCTGATCAAACAATATGAAGGCTTTGCCAAGTATCCTATGTGGGACTATGGCCAGTGGAGTGTTGGCTACGGTTCTCGTTGCCCCGATGACAAGCTGGCATACTATAAAGCCTATGGTATCACCGAGGCAGAGGCAGAGGCTCTTCTCCGTGATTTCTTGAGCAAATTTGAAAATGAGATCAATGTCCGTTTGGTGGACAAGTACAATCTGAAGATGACCCAGCAGCAGTTTGACGCTGTGCTGTCCTTCTCTTATAACTGCGGTACTGGTTGGATGTATGATAGCAGTGGCAGCGTGTTTAAGGCTGTCACCACCGGCGCAACCGGCGCAGAATTGATCCGTAGCTTCTCTTTGTGGTGTACTGCAGGCGGCAGCTTTATGAGCCTGCTGATGCAGCGTCGTCTGGCTGAGGCCAATATGTACTTAAATGGCATCTACAGCCGCACACCTCCCACCAATTATGGCTATGTTCGATTTGATGGCAATGGCGGTACGATCAAGTCCCGTGTCCATGGCTATGACATCAATTATAAAACACCCCCCAACTGTGTAGCCACCTATTCCGGCTATGTTTTCGACGGTTGGTATACCGACCCTGTCTATGGCCAGAAGGTAACCGTTCTGACGGCGGAGCATAAGAGCAAGATCCTATATGCCCACTGGGTAGACGGTGAGGGCAATGCCTCCAACGTGGTGGATTGCAATGTGACCGTAGAGGTGACCGGTAGCTACGTGAATGTCCGTAGCGGTCCCGGTACCAACTATACCAAGGTTAGCACATTGAACCAGGGTGATAAGATTACCATTGTTAAGACCGTCATCGCAGGCGGTTACAAATGGGGTAATTTCGCTGATGGTTGGATCGCTCTGCAGTATACGAACTTTGATGTTGCTGTGAATGAGCCCGAGCCACCCGAGGAAACCGAGCCCGAGACCACCGAACCGGAAACCACCGAACCGGAGGAGACCGAGCCCGAGACCACAGAGGCTACCACACCTCCGACTACCGAACCCAAGCCCACCGAGCCTGCACCTGTAGAACCTGCTAAGGTTTACGGTACGGTACAGGTCTCCGATTCTCTGAGTGTTCGCAAGGGCCCCGGCACGGGCTATGAAAAAGTGGGTAGCTTAAAGAACAATACCCGTGTAGAAATTCTGGAACAAAAGACCGTTGGCTCCGTGACCTGGGGCAGAATCAGCAGCGGTTGGATCAGCTTGCAGTATGTGAAGCTGGATGCCACCACCGGTGATACTTCCACCGGCAACACCGGAACAACTGCTACCGTAATAGGCACCGGTACGGTGTATAACTGCACCCAGCTGAGTGTTCGCAGTGGCCCTGGCACTACCTACACCCGTGTGGGTTATGTGCAGAAGGGTACGAAGCTGTCTTTCACCGAGTATAAGACGGTTGGCACTGTGAAGTGGGGCAAGATCAGCAACGGCTGGGTCAGCATGGACTATATCAAGCTGGACAGCACAACCGGTAACACCACCACCGGCGGTACGACCACCGGCGGTACAACCACTACGACAACCGTTACCGGTGTGGTGATTGCAGAGGATTTCCTGCGTATTCGCAGCGGCCCCAGCACCTCCTACGCCATCAACGGCTATCTGAAGCCCAACGATAAGGTCACCATCACCGAGCAGAAAACTGTGAATGGTGTTGTGTGGGGTAAGATTTCCCAGGGTTGGATCAGCCTGGATTACATCAAGCTGGACAGCACGGAGGAGCCGGAAGAGCCCACAGAACCTGAGCCTACCGTACCTCCCACTACCGAACCTCCCGCCACCGAGAAGATCATCGCCACAGGTGTGGTGTACAACTGCAACGAAGTGAATGTTCGCAGCGGTGCTGGCACCAGCAATGCAAAGGTTGGCACCATTGCCAAAGGCACTAAGGTCTCCTTTACGGAGATCAAGACCGTTGGCGGTGTAAAATGGGGTAAGACCGAGAAGGGTTGGATCAGCTTCCAGTATGTGAAGCTGGACAGCGAGACGGATTCCGGCAATACCTCCACCGGCAACACCGGCAGCGGTACTGCCACCACAACCATCACCGGTGTGGTCAATGCCAAGGACAGCATGAATGTCCGCAGCGGCCCGGGCACTACCTATTTCATCGTAGGTAAGCTGAAGGCCAACGAGAAGGTCACCATTACAGAGACTAAGACCGTGAATGGTGTGAAGTGGGGTAAGATCAGCAGCGGCTGGATCAGCATGGATTACATCACTGTGACCCAGAATACCACCACAACCACCAATCAGACCCGTACTGTGAATGCCACTTCTTTGAATGTGCGCAGCACCCCCGGTTCTGACGGTAAGATCGTCAACTTCCTGTATAACGGCACCAAGGTCACCATTCTGGAGACCAAGATCGTCGAAGGTCAGGAATGGGGACGGATCTCCAGCGGTTGGATCTGCCTGGCATATACCAAATAATCTCAAAGTACCATTCCAAGGAAATCCTTGGGATGGTACTTTTTTGCTTTTTGTGCCGCAAAAGAAATTCTTGCAATTTTTTGGATTTTCCAGTATAATAAACTGAATATTTTTATGCTGGGGGAAGTATACATATTTCCCGAAGGCCAACTTATAGATAAGAGGTACGAACTGTGTATTTAAAATCATTGGAAGTCCAGGGCTTTAAGTCCTTTCCGGATAAGACCTTGATTCGGTTCGGTGATGATATCACCGCCATCGTAGGTCCTAACGGATCCGGCAAATCCAATATTTCTGACGCCATTTTGTGGGTCATGGGTGAGCAAAGCTCCAAGACCCTCCGTGGCGCAAAAATGGAGGACGTGATTTTTGGCGGTACTCAGAAAAGAGCCGCCGTGGGTTTTGCGGAAGCGACCCTGACTCTGGACAATACGGATCGCGCCCTGCCTTACGATTCTGACGAGGTGATGATCACCCGTCGGTATTACCGCAGTGGCGACAGCGAATACTATATTAACCGTCAGTCCAGCCGTCTGCGTGACATCCACGAGATGTTCATGGATACGGGCTTGGGTCGTGAGGGTTACTCCAATATCGGTCAGGGTCGTATTGACGAGATCCTGTCTCTGAAGAGCGCAGACCGCCGTGAGATCTTCGAAGAGGCGGCCGGTATTTCCAAATACCGTCACCGTAAGGAAGAGACCGAGCGCAAGCTGGGTCATACGGAGGATAATCTGCTGCGTATTGGCGATAAGGTCTCGGAACTGGAATTACAGCTAGAGCCTTTGAAGGTGCAGTCTGAAAAGGCCAAGAAGTATCTGGAATACAAGGAAGAACTGCAGGGTGTGGAAGTGGCCGTTTGGCTGGATACCCTGGATAAGTTGTCTGCTGCCGCCAAGAAGGCAGAGGAGGACTATACCTCTGCGGCCTTCGTTCTCCAGCAGGCCCATGATGATCTGGATAAGCTGTATGCGGATTCTGAGGAACTGGGCAACCAGTTGCGTCAGAAGGATGCAGATTTGGACAATGTCCGCATCAAAGTCAGTATGCTGGAAGCCAGCCACCAACAGCTGGAAGGCCAGATGGCTGTGCTCAAGGGCAATATCCGCAATAACCAGGATAATATTGCCCGGATCGATGAAGAACTCAAGGGCGACCAGGATCGTAGCGGCGGCATTGGCGTGCAGATGGAGCAGGCCAGAGAGCGTATTGAGCAGATCGATCGGGAATTGATGGAAAAGCGTCAACTGATCGATAAGCTGCAGCAGGAAATGACCGCTTTGACTACCAATTCCCAGGGCATTACCCGTCAGTTCCTGGAACTGCGTAGCACAGAGAGCAATCTGACCGCTGACCAGGCAGGCCGTGAGGCGGATATTCGTGCCATGGAGGATATTCTGCAAAATACCAAGGAGCGCATGGATCAGCTCCGCTCGGATCTGGAATCCGGCAGAAACCGTGAGCAGGAAGCCAGAGATCAGTTGGAGGCTTGCCGCCGCCAGTTGCGGAAGGCAGAGGAGGAAGTAACCGCTTGCACCAATAGCATCAATGGTTATTCTCTGCGTCAAGGCACACGTGCCCAGCGCCGTGATGAGCTGGCACAGCAGGTTCGTGAATTGACCTCCAAGCTAGACAGCGTCCAGGCTAAGGTTCGGGTATTCCGTGCCATGGAGCGTGATTTTGAAAGCTTCCAGAAATCCGTTCGTCTGGTGATGCAGGAAGCCCAGCGTGGCAGCCTGCGGAATGTCCATGGCCCTGTTTCCCGTTTGATTCGTACGGATGATGAATATACCGTAGCCATTGAAATCGCCTTGGGCGGTGCTATGCAGCAGGTGGTTGTGGATACCGAGCAGGATGCCAAGGCAGCCATTGGCTGGCTGAAGCGTACCGGCGGCGGTCGTGCCACCTTCCTGCCCATGAATGTGGTCAAGGGTAAGACCCTCAGCGAGAACGGTTTGGAAGATACCCGTGGTTTCGTGGGTATCGCATCCCAGCTGATCACCTGCGAGAGCCAGTACCGTGGCATTGTGGAGAACCTGCTGGGTCGTATCGTCATTGTGGAAAATATCGACTTCGCCATCGCCATGGCAAAGAAATACGGCAACCGCTTCAAGATCGTCACCCTGGACGGTCAGGTGGTGAACCCCGGTGGTTCTATGACCGGTGGTTCTGTGAATAAAGAGGCCGGTATCCTGTCCCGTGCTAATGAGCTGGAAAAGCTGGCAGCCCAGGAAACCGAGCTGACCGAGAAACTGCGTACCGCAGAGACCGATCTGCAGGAAGCCCAGCGTAGCGTGGATCAGGTGGAATTCCAGATGAGCACCGCCGCAGAGCAGCTGCGTGCCGCCCAGGATCAGGTACTGCGCCTGCAGGGACAGGAAAAGCAGCATGAGGTGCTGGTCAATGCCATTTCTGAGGCAGAGGATTCTGCCCGTCGGGAATGGGAGTCTCTGGAAAATCGTGAGCGGGTAGACCGGGAGCGTTATACCACCCAGCAGACCAAACTGCAGGTCTACCAGACCCAGTTGGATCAGACCAGACAGAAGATCGCCGCTTTGGAGATCAGCCAGAGCGAATCCTCTGCCACCATGGCCAACATTACCGAGCAGCTCACCGATCTGAAGACCGAAGAGGCCGCTCTGGAGGCAGAACGCTATACCGCCCGTAACCACATTGCGGACATGGAGCAGATCCGTGGCGCTATGGAAGGTGACCGGGAGAAGAAGCTGGTTCTGCGAAATGCCATTTCTGAGGATATTGTCCGCCTGGAAGCTGAAGTCAAGGATCTGGAAATCCGCAGCGTCCAAAACGGTGAGGATTCCGATGCAGTGCGCCAGGAGATGAAGGAGATCATCGCCCAGCGTGCCCAGGCCGAGGCATCCAAGACCAAGACCGAGCGTGAGGCACAGGAAAAGAATAAGGACATTCTGAATATGGAGCGCGCATGCGCTTTGTTGGAGCAGAAGAAGCTGGCCTCCAACATGGAGGAAAAGCAGATCATCGATAAGCTGTGGGATGCCTATGAGCTGACTCCCAGCACCGCACCGGAGAAGCGTGGACAGATCGAATCTGTCACCGCCGGTCAGCGTCGTGTGGCAGAATTGAAGCGTAAGATCGGCAGCTTGGGTACGCCTAACCTGGGTGCGATTGAGGAATATGCCCGTGTGAACGAGCGCTATTCCTACCTGGTGGAGCAGCGAGATGACGTGCTGCATTCCAAGCGTGAGCTGGAGGGCATCATCCGTGACATCACCCAGGAAATGACCGCTATTTTCGTGCAGGAGTTTGCCAAGATCAACGAGTATTTTGAGCAGACCTTCGTGGAGATGTTCGGCGGCGGTAAGGGTAGCTTGATTCTGGAGAATCCGGACGAGCCTTTGACCTGCGGCATTGAAATTCGTGTGCAGCC
Source organism: Oscillospiraceae bacterium (assembly GCA_017549125.1). Lineage (GTDB taxonomy): Bacteria > Bacillota > Clostridia > Oscillospirales > Oscillospiraceae > Faecousia. Next base: position 32,862 of record JAFYVL010000080.1, read on the forward strand.
TCCCGGAAAGCAGGTTAAGACCATTACCTTGCTGTCCGGTGGCGAGAAGGCATTCGTGGCCATCGCTCTGTACTTCGCAATTTTGAAGGTTCGCCCCACACCTTTCTGTATGCTCGATGAGATCGACGCTGCTTTGGACGATCGCAATGTTGAGCGATTTGCATCCTACCTGCATAATCTGAGTAAAAAAACCCAGTTTATCGTCATTACCCACCGTCGTGGTACTATGGAAGCTTCCGATGTGCTTTACGGTGTGACCATGCAGGAGCAGGGTGTTTCCAAGCTGCTGCGTCTGGATCTGAATCAGATGGAAGAATATTTGGGAATCGTGGAATAACAGGAGATTAAAATGGGTTTTTTTGATAAAATCAAAGCCGGTCTGACGAAAACAAGAGATGCATTGGCCAATACTCTGGGCAGTGTGTTCAGCGGCTTTTCTGAAATCGACGATGATTTCTATGACGAATTGGAGGAATGTCTGATCCTGGCAGACCTGGGTGTGGAAACCGCTACCAAGGCGGTGACCATGCTCCGCAAGTCTGTAAAAGAACAGCATTTAAAGACCACAGAGGAAGCCCGAGAGGCTCTGAAAGTCATTCTGGTGGAAATGCTGAATGTGGGCGATACTGCATTGAATCTCAGCACAAAACCTGCGGTGATCCTGGTGATCGGTGTCAACGGTGTGGGTAAGACCACTACCATCGGCAAGATCGCTACCCAGCTGGTCAATCAAGGCAAGAATGTGATGCTGGTGGCAGGTGATACCTTCCGTGCCGCCGCCGCAGATCAGTTGGAGATCTGGGCAGAGCGTTCCGGTGCCGGTATCGTCCGTCAGCATGAGGGCGCAGATCCTGCCTCTGTGGTGTTTGACGGCATCCAGTCTGCCAAGGCCAAGGGTACAGATGTGATCATCATCGATACCGCCGGTCGTCTGCACAACAAGCAGAATCTGATGAACGAGCTGGGCAAGATCAGCCGTATCGTGGGTCGGGAATTGCCCGATGCCGCCAAGGAAGTGCTGCTGGTGCTTGACGGTACTACCGGTCAGAACGGTCTGATCCAGGCAAAGCAATTTAAGGAAATTGCCGGTGTCACTGCCATGGCGGTGACCAAGCTGGACGGCACAGCCAAGGGCGGTATTGTCATTGCGGTGGCAGATAGCTTGCAGATCCCGGTGAAGTTTGTAGGCGTAGGCGAGAAGGCAGAGGACTTGATGCCTTTTGAAGCGAAAGAATTTGTGGAGGCTCTGCTGTGAGTATGAAAGTAGTTCTGGCCAGCAAGAACCGACACAAGCTGGAGGAGATCAGCAAGATCACGGAGAAATTCGACATTCAGCTGGTTCTCCAATCGGAATGTGGTGTGGATATCGACGTTGAGGAAAACGGCACCACATTTGAAGAAAATTCCTATATCAAGGCTAAGGCGGTTATGGAAGCCACCGGTCTGCCGGCTCTAGCAGACGATTCCGGTATTGCGGTGGATGCCTTAAATGGCGAGCCGGGCATTTATTCCGCCCGTTACGGCTTTGACGATACTCTGGATGATTGGGGCAGAATGATGCTCCTGCTGAAGAATACGGAGCATGTGCCGGACGGTCAGCGGCAGGCAAAATTTGTCTGCGTGATCACCCTGGTCACGCCCGAAGGCAAGACCATCCAGGCACGAGGCGAGGTTCATGGCGAGCTGACCCGTGCGCCCAAGGGTGAAAATGGTTTCGGCTACGATCCCATTTTCTTCTATCCCCCCGCAGGCTGCACCACCGCAGAACTGCCCTCTGAGGAAAAGAACCGGGTATCCCACCGAGGCAATGCCTTGAAACTGTTTTATGAGAAGATGAAGGAGGCAGGTTATGCTGACAAGTAAAGAAAGAGCAGAACTCCGTGCCCAGGCCAATACCTTGGATACTACCTTGATGGTAGGCAAGGACGGTGTGACCGATGCGGTCATTTCTGAGGCGGATAACCAGCTGACAGCCCGAGAACTGGTAAAGGGCAAGGTGCTGGAAAATGCCATGCTGAGTCCCCGGGAAGTCAGCGAGGCCATTTGTGAAGCCACCGGCGCAGACGGTGTGTCTGTGATCGGCACAAAATTTGTGATCTATCGCTTTAGCGAGAAGGTGCAGGCAGAGCGGAATCAGACCGGTCGTGCCAAGCGCAAGGAGACCCCCAGCGGCAAGAAGAACCCGGTGCGTAAGGGCGCACAGGCTCGTCGCCAGGCCGCGCAGAAGGTGCGCCAGCAGCGAAATGAATATTTCCGCCAGCAGGCCATCGAGCGTTCCATTGAGAAGGCAAGAGAAAGACAACTGCGGGAAGAGGATTAAGGATCAGCCATTGGGAGGGTATGACCTATGGAGAAAATGTCCAATCAGCAAAGAATGACGTTTTTCACCACAGCCCGGCAACCGGGATTGTCTGATAACGCCTTGAAGGAAACTGTGATCCAACTGCTGAAGGAAAGCCGTGTAGCCCATGTACTGGGCTGTGCGGAAACGGCGGTGGAGCTGGCGGGTATCTGGGGCGAAAGCCTGCAGGATGCCTACCGAGCGGCCATTTTACACGATGTGACCAAGGCCATGGACGGTGCGGATCAGCAGGCACTATGCAAGGCGCTGGAGATCCAGGTAGAGGCTTTTTTGTGGGATCACCCCAAGACTCTGCACCAAGTTACCGGTGCGGTGGTCGCCCAGCGTGTGTTTGGGGAGAATCCTGCGGTCGTGGATGCTGTGCGTACCCATACCACCGGCGCAGCCGGAATGAATACCCTGCAGAAGATTATTTATATTGCGGATTATATGGAGCCTAACCGGGATTTTGAGGGTGTGGAGCAGTTGCGAGCCTTGGCGCGCAAGGATCTGGACGCAGCCTTGAAAATGGGATTGGAGATGTCTGTGAATTTGCTCCGTGAACAGGGCAAAATCGTCTGTCCCTATTCCCTGGCGGCTTTAGAAGATTTAGAAAAGGAGAAATAAGTATGTTGAGCGCAAAAGAAGTAGCTTACGAAGTAACCAAGGCCCTGGACATGAAGAAGGGCATGAATATCAAGCTGTTGAAGATCGATCAGGTTTCCAGCCTGGCAGATTATTTTCTGATCTGCACCGGTACTTCTAACACCCATGTTAAGACCCTCTGCGACCATGCAGAGTATACCCTGGAGCAAATGGGTGAGTCCTTGCTGGGCAGAGAAGGTCACCGTGGCAATTCCTGGGAACTGCTGGACTACGGCTCTATCGTCGTCCACGTGTTCACCGAGGAAGCCAGAGAGTTCTACAGCCTGGAGCGTCTGTGGGCAGATGCCGAGGATGTGGATATCAGCAGCATTATCATTGCAGAATGAGAGGGATAAACCATGAATTACGAACATAGTGCCATTGAGAAAAAGTGGCAAAAATATTGGGAAGAAAATGATACCTTCCACACCGATGTATGGGATTTCTCCAAGCCCAAGTATTACGTGCTGGATATGTTCCCTTACCCCTCCGGTGTTGGTCTGCACGCAGGTCACCCCGAGGGCTATACCGCTACCGATATCATGTCCCGTATGAAGCGTATGCAGGGCTATAACGTGCTGCACCCCATGGGCTACGACTCCTTTGGTCTGCCTGCCGAGCAGTACGCCGTCAGCACCGGTAACCACCCCAACGGCTTCACCCAGGAGAATATCAAGACCTTCTCCGGTCAGCTGAAGGAACTGGGCTTTGACTATGACTGGTCCAAGTGCGTGGCTACCTCTGACCCCGATTTCTACAAGTGGACCCAGTGGATCTTCAAGAAGCTGTGGGAAGCCGGCTATGCCAAGCGTGTGGAAATGCCTGTCAACTGGTGTGAGGAGCTGGGTACTGTGCTGTCCAATGACGAAGTCATCGACGGCAAGTCCGAGCGTGGCGGCTATCCTGTTGTGAAGAAGAACATGATGCAGTGGGTTATCGATCAGCCTGCCTTTGCAGAAAAGTTGCTGGATGGCCTGAACGAGATCGATTGGCCCGAATCCACCAAGGAGATCCAGCGTAACTGGATCGGCAAGTCCACCGGTGTGGAGGTAGATTTCAAGCTGGTGGGCGGCGGTGAGTTCTCCATCTATACCACCTGTATCGAAACCATCTACGGTATTACCTTCATGGTTCTGGCTCCCGATGGCAAGATCACCGAGAGCCTGATGGATCGTGTGGAAAATAAGGACGAGGTCAAGGCCTATATTGACGAGGCTGTGAAGAAGAGCGACATGGATCGCACCCAGCTGAACAAGACCAAGTCCGGCTGCCCCTTGAAGGGCGTGTATGCCATTAACCCTGTCAACGGCAAGGAAGTGCCTGTGTTCATCGGCGACTTCGTGCTGGCAAGCTACGGCACCGGTGCGGTTATGGCTGTTCCCAGCCACGACCAGCGTGACTTTGAGTACGCACAGGTTCACAATATCCCCATGATCCAGGTCATTGAGGGTCGTGATGTTTCTGAGTGTGCCTTCGAGAAGCAGGATTACCTGGGCAAGGGCTGCAAGCTGATCAACTCCGAGGAATTCACCGGTCTGACCGTGGAGGAAGCCAAGGAAGCCATCACCTGCAAGCTGGAACAGGCCGGTGTTGCTCGCAGAAAGAATAACTACCACTTCCGTGAGTGGATCTTCGCCCGTCAGCGTTACTGGGGCGAGCCTGTTCCCTGTGTGTATACCGAGGAAGGGGAGACTGTGTTCCTGCCCGATAGCGAACTGCCTTTGATTCTGCCCGAGCTGGAGGATTACAAGGGTAAGGGCGGCAAAGCACCTTTGGAAAATGCCGAGGAGTGGAAGCATTACGATAATAACGGTTTGAAGGGTATGCGCGAGACTTCTACCATGCCCGGTTCTGCCGGTTCTTCCTGGTACTATATGCGATATATCGATCCCAAGAATGAGAATGCCTTCTGCGATCCCAAGCTGTTGGAGCATTGGATGCCCGTCGACCTGTATGTGGGCGGCCCTGAGCATGCAGTTGGTCACCTGATGTATTCTCGTATCTGGAATCGTTTCCTGTACGATAACGGCCTGTCTCCCGTGAAAGAGCCCTTCAAGAAGCTGGTTCACCAGGGTATGATCCTGGGTGAGAACGGCATCAAGATGGGTAAGCGTTTCCCGGAATTCGTGGTCAACCCCAGCGATGTGGTTCGTGAGTACGGTGCGGATACTCTGCGTCTGTACGAAATGTTCATGGGTCCCCTGGAAGTGTCCAAGCCCTGGAGTACCACCGCTGTGGCAGGCGCTAAGAAGTTCATCAACCGTGTTTGGAACTTCTTCACCGAGCCCGCTAACATTACCGATACCGACGACGGCAAGCTGACCAAGGTCTATCACCAGACCGTGAAGAAGGTCACCTCTGACTTCGAGGTGCTGGGCTTCAATACCGCCATCGCACAGATGATGGTCTTTGTCAACGACGTTTACAAGAACGGTACTTGCCCCAGAGAGTATGCCGAGGGCTTCATTAAGATGATCTCCTGCATCACTCCCCACGTGGGCGAAGAGATTTGGCAGATCCTGGGTCACGATACCACCATCGCTTTCGAAAGCTGGCCCACCTATGACGAGGCAAAGTGTAAGGATCAAGAGGTAACCTTCGCTGTGCAGGTCAATGGTAAAATGCGTGGTACTGTGGTCATGGAAGCGGATCTGGACAACGATACTGTGGTTGCCAACGTGCTGGCCGATGAGAAGATTGCCAAGTTCCTGGAAAAGAACGGCGGCAATATCATCAAGACCATCGTGGTCAAGAACAAGCTGGTCAATTTGATTGTAAAGTAACATGAACAAGAAACGAATCATTATCATTGCATCTATCTCTGTGGTGGTGCTGAGCCTGCTGATCGTCTTTGTGCTTGTGCCTTATATCCAGTATTCCGGTGCAAAAAAACTGATGAAGCAAGGAAAATACGAGGAAGCCATCCAGGTGTTTTCTGCCATGGACGGCTATGGCGACAGCGAAGCTATGATTAAAAAATGCCACGAGGGTATTTTGGATCGTGAGTATAATCTGGCTTTTGAAATGATGCAAGCCGGGAACTACCAGGACGCAGTGCAGATTTTTTCCACCCTGCGTGGCCATAGAAACAGCGTGGATCTGATCTTTGTCTGTTACTATGGCATTGCAGATGCCTATGAGAAAGAGGGCGAGTATGTACAAGCCCTGTATGGCTTCCGGGAATTGGGTAATTACCAGGATGCTCCCCAGCGTGCAGATGCTCTGTGGGCTCGGGTGGCAGCCCGTACCTATGTGAGTGCCGGTGCGTTCCATACAGTGGGCATCCGTGCCGATGGATCGGTGCTGGCTGTGGGCGCAGAAGAAAATGGCCAATGCAAAGTAACCAACTGGAAAAATGTGTTGGACATCAGCGCAGGTGACCTGCACACAGTCGCTCTGCTGGCCGATGGTGCTGTGCGTGCGGTGGGTAATAACCAGCATGGCCAGTGCAATACCTCCGATTGGAAGAATATTGTTGCGGTCAGCGCAGGCTGGGTGCATACGGTGGGTCTGAAGTCTGACGGCACGGTAGTGGCTGTGGGACACAGCGAATACGATAAGTGCAAGGTCTCCGATTGGGAGGACATTATCAGTGTCAGCGCAGGCTTCTCCCACACGGTGGGTCTGAAGTCTGACGGCACGGTGGTGGCCATTGGCTATAACGATGCCAACCAATGTGACGTGTCCGGTATGCAGAACATCACCGCCATCAGCGCAGGCAGCTACCATACGGTGGCTTTGAAGGCTGATGGCACGGTGGTAGCTGTGGGCAACGATGAGGATGGCCAATGCCAGGTGTCCCAATGGCGGGATATTGTTGCCGTTAGTGCAGGCAGCAATTACACGCTGGGTCTGCGTTCTGATGGTACTGTGGTTGCTGCCGGCAATAACGAGTACGGTCAGTGCATGGTCTCTGAGTGGCGCAATGTGGTGCAGATCAGTGCCGGTGCGCGCCATGCAGTGGGCTTGAAGGCCGATGGAACTGTGGTGGCAACTGCCTATGACGTATCTGCTTCCGATGCCATGTGGAACTATGCCTATGACGGTCAATGCGAAGTGGCCGATTGGACCAATATGGGCAATCTACCCTAAATAAAAACGGTGCTGGTAACAGCACCGTTTTCCAGAGTGTCAAAAAAGCCGTCAATCGTCAAAACACAGGTTTTGATGATTGGCGGTGTCTTCTATTGTAGGGAACGCTGCGAACAGCGTTCCGCAAGTTGATAGTGGATAGTGGATAGTTGATAATGTTATTTCGTCGCGTCATTGCGAACCAGTGCGCAGTCTTGTCCCCCTTAGTGAGGGGGATGTCAGCGAAGCTGACAGGGGGAGTGTAGCCCTATACGAAGAACACTCCCTCAGACACAGCTGGCGCTGTGCCAGCCCTGCCGGGCCCGCGCCCCCTTTGTCCTACGGACATTTCCCCCGCTAACGGGGGAATCTGCCCTCTGGGAGGGAGCCGAGATTGGTGTGGCAATCCGTTCTCCTTGCCTTCTCCTCGAGGAGGAGCCTAGGGGGAACGGCGACCATCTATAACCGTAGGGGAGGGTCAGTGACCCTCCCTAAACCGCAGATTCTAACCGCAGTACAATGGTTAGGTATGCGGGAGGATTAAAACCCTCCCCTACAGGGGGGGTTCGCCACACGCTCCGTAGGGGAGGGGTTCACCCCTCCCACAACCTTTGATCCCCACAGCGGTATGATCGTTAGGCATGCGGGAGGGTTAAAACC